>NZ_JBBIAM010000049.1:0-62516 GCF_054185185.1 Bradyrhizobium sp. UFLA05-153 | reverse complement strand
CGCCAACGCCGTCCTCAAGTCAGGTCAGCCCTGGAAAGGAGCTGCCATTGCTTGACAACCGACACGGTAGATCCCGGGCTCGCGCTTCGCGCGCCCGGGGACGACTCGGGGTGAGAGACGTCGCACTAAGCGCCACTCAACGCGCGGCGCTATCCGCAAGTCTCAATGCTTCCCCGGACCCATGTACCCGAACAAAAACCCCGCCACCTTCCGCATCTGGATTTCCTCGCTGCCTTCGGTGATGCGGTAGCGGCGGTGGTGGCGGTAGATGTGCTCAAAGGGCTTGTGGCGTGAATAGCCCATGCCGCCATGGACCTGCATGGCGCGGTCGGCGGCTTCGCAGCACAGGCGGTTTGCCCAGTAGTTGCACATCGAGACGCGGTCGGAGTGCGTGCGCTCGATCTGCTCCTCGGTGAGCTTGTCCATCTCCCAGGCGGTCTTGCGGATCAACAGGCGCAGCATCTCGGCTTGGGTGGCAAGCTCGACCAGCGGGAACTGGATCGCCTGGTTCTCCGCGAGCGCCTTGCCGAACGGCTTTCGCTCGCGCGCGTATTTCACGCTCTCGTTGATGCAGTAGACGGCGGCGCCAAGCGAGCTTGCCGCCTGCCGGATGCGGTTCTGATGGACAAAACATTGCGCGAGCGAGAGTCCCCGGCCGACCTCGCCGAAGAGCGCATCCTCAGGCACGAACACGTCGGTGAAGCTGACACGCGGATGGTCGGTCGGCATGTTGAAGGTCCACATGTATTCTTCGACCCTGACGCCATGGCTGTTCGCCGGCACCAAAAAGCAGGTGATGCCGCGCGCATCGCCATCATCGCCGCTCGTGCGCGCAAACAGCGCACAGTGGGTGGCGACATGCATGCCTGTCGTCCACATCTTCTCGCCGTTGATGATCCAGCCCTTGACGTTGTCGCGGGTTGCCGGCACGGCGCGCGTCTCCATGTGGGTCGCGTCGGAGCCATGATGCGGCTCGGTCAGGCCGAAGGTGATGCGATACTTCCCCCTGATCGATCCGTCGATCATCGCCTTCTGGTCGTCGCGACCGTAGCGGTCCAGCATGGTGACGACGGGGAAATTGCCGACGATGGAATGCTCGTTCTGAAGATCGTTGTGCAGGCCGAGACCCTTTGCGGCGAAATGCTCGCGGATCACGGCCATCCAGAGATTTGAGCCGTCCTTGCCGCCATATTGCCGCGCCACGGCAAAGCGCAGATGACCGGCGGCATCCGCGGCGTCCTTTGCCTTGCGCAGCAGCGCTTCCCATTCATGCCGCGGCAGGCCGCCATTCTCGAAATCGGTGCGCGCCCATTCGCGACGATGGTCGAAGAAGCGGATGTTGTCGTCAGCCTTCTCCAGCGGCTTGATCTCGCGTTCGATGAAACGGTCGAGCTCTTCGAGATAGGCGACGAGATCGGCAGGCAATGAGAAATCCACGGCAGTCTCTCCCGGATCAGTCTTGTTGTTTTTGCGTTAAGGCGCTACCCGCGTTGTTGCTTGCTGCAATTAAGGTGAGAAGAGCGTGGGCAAGTCAAGCAAGCCGAGAGGCGCGACTTACGCAACGCGCGCTTGCGCAATTGGATGGTGCTCACATTCGGACGCGCGTTAGTATGGGGATCAATTCCTTCCAACAGAAAATGCGGGAGCGACCATGGAGCTGAAATTTTCCAAAGTGGAACGCAAGGGTCCGATCACCATCGTCACGCTCTCGCGTCCCGAGGTCTACAACGCGCTGCACACCGACGCGCATTTCGAGCTCAACAAGGTGTTTGACGATTTCTCCGCCGATCCCGAACAGTGGATCGCGATCGTCACCGGCGCCGGCGACAAGGCGTTCTGCGCCGGCAACGACCTGAAATGGCAGGCAGCCGGAGGAAAACGCGGCTGGGACAAGGGCGGCTTTGCCGGGCTCACTTCGCGCTCCGACTGCGACAAGCCGATCATCGCCGCCGTCAACGGCGTCGCCATGGGCGGCGGCTTCGAGATCGCGCTCGCCTGCGACCTGATCATCGCCTCTGAAAACGCAACCTTCGCGCTGCCCGAGCCGCGGGTCGGCCTTGCCGCGCTCGCCGGCGGCCTGCATCGCCTGCCGCGCCAGATCGGATTGAAGCGAGCCATGGGCATGATCCTCACCGCGCGTCACGTCAGCGCCAAGGAAGGTCTCGAGCTCGGCTTCGTCAACGAGGTGGTTCCGCAGGGCGAGGCGCTCAACGCCGCGCTGCGCTGGGCGGAGATGATCACCAAGAACTCGCCAATGTCGATCCGCGCATCGAAGCAGACCATCCAGAAGGGACTCGGTGTCTCGCTTGAGCAGGCGATCGAGGAGCAGCGGGAGTACCCGGCCGTGAAAGCGATGGTCGCCTCGCAGGACTACATCGAGGGACCCAAGGCGTTTTCCGAGAAGCGGCCGCCGAAGTGGCTGGGGCGGTAGGGTCTCTCCCCCTTCGTCATTCCGGGACGCGCCGACAGGCGCGAGCCCCGGAATGACAGCGGAGAGAGTGGCGCGACTGTCCCAACGCCGTCATTGCGAGCGCAGCGAAGCAATCCAGACTGTCACCGCGGAAAGATTCTGGATTGCTTCGCTGCGCTCGCAATGACGGAGAATGGGAACCACCTACCCACCCCTCGACAGCTCCCGCTTGTAAGACGCGTAGTTCGGCTGATCCACCGCGAGCTTGTCCATCGTGGTCTGCCAGAGATGCCCGGCGAGGCCCGGCGTTGCGAGATCCGCCTCGCCCTTCGCGATGCGCTCCGCGAGCGCGCGGTTGAGCTCGGTCACGGAGCCGTCCATACCAAGCAGCGCGCGCAGCCGCGCCACCTCCTTCGCATCGCTTTCCTCCTCCAGCGCCAACTGCCGCGTCACAAGATCGAGGGCGTTGATGGCCACGCGCAGCTTGAACGCCTGGTGGCCGGTGATCAGGGGCGTGATGTCGCTGCGCAGGAAGTCGGCGACAGCCTTGGTCAGTTCGATGGGCGTGGGCTCGTCCTGCATGGTCAGCTCCCTCGCGGCGCCAGGAGGCGCAACAGGTCGATTTCGGTTTCGGAGGCGCGGCGGCCGATCATGGCGCGCTCCATCGAATGATCGGGGCCAGCGCGAAACCGCTTCATCATGGCGCCGCACATCAAACCCCAGCGCAGCGTGCCCATGACTTCCCAGAATTTCACGCGCGCCGCATCGACCTTGCGGCCAGCGGCCTCGTAGCCAGCGAACATTTCCTCGCGTGAGCCAAAGCCGCCGACGGGCTTGTCGATCTCGCCGAAACGCCAGGAGTTGACGCAGATCCAGCCGAGATCCTCCATCGGATCGCCGAGATGGGCGAGCTCCCAGTCCAGCACCGCGCGCACGCCATCCGCGCCGATGATGAGATTGCCGTTGCGGAAATCGCCGTGCACCAGCGTCACCTCGTCGGACGGACCGGGATCGTGGTCACGCAGCCAGCGCAGCGCCAGTTCGAACACGGGTTTCGGCCAGTCGAAGCTGCGATAGTCGCGCTCCAACTCGTCGAGCTCCTTCCTTGCGGTCATGCTGCGAAGCTCTGGCAGCTCGGCTTGCGGCAGCTTGTGCAGGCCGGCGAGGATGCCGCCGATCTGGCGCGCCAGCAGCAGGCGCGCCGCGGCGAACTCATCGTCCCGCAAGATCTTGCGCGCAATCGTCTCGCCTTCGACCCGCTGCATGATGAACCCGGTGCCGAGATCGTCCTCCGCCGTCAAGACATGCAGCACGCGTGGCGACGGCACTCCCGCTTCGTATGCGAGCTGCATCAGCCTGGCCTCGGCGGCGAAGCCTGCCGCACGCGACGACGCCACGCGATAGTCCTTCGCCGCACGACGCAAGATCGCGCCGACGATCCCATTGGGATGCAGAATGTCGAAGCGCCAGCTTTCCTGGTTGGCACCGCCGGACAGTTTTGCGGCGCCGGTGATGCCGGTTGCGCCCGGGCACCAGCGTGCGACGCTGCGCGAAAGCTCCGCCTCGATCATTTGCCTCTGAACTTGGCCGGCCGCTTCTCGAGGAAGGCGCCGACGCCTTCACGGAAGTCCTCGGTGTCGCCCGCGCGAAGCTGGCACTGGAATTCGAGATTGAGCTGCTCCTCGAAGGAGTTTTCCGGGCTGTCCCAATAGAGCTTGCGGATCAGCGACAGCGCGACCGTCGGCCCATTAGCAAGTTCATGCGCGAGCTTCATCGCCTCCTCCATCAGCGCGCCGTCGTCGTGGACGCGGTTGACGAGGCCCCATTCCAACGCCTTCTCCGCCGGCAGCCGCTCGCCCATCAGCGACAGCTCGATCGAGCGCGCCTTGCCGACGAGGCGCGGCAACAGCCAGGTCGAGCCGCAATCGGGCACGAGGCCAATGCGGCGGAAGGCCTGCAGGAAATAGGCCGAGCGCGCGCACAAGATCATGTCGCCGAGCAGCGCGAAGCTCATGCCGGCACCGGCAGCCGGCCCGTTGACCGCGGTGACGATCGGACAATGCAGATTGCGGATCCGCCGCAGGAACGGGTGAAAGCCGGTCTCGAGTGTCAGGCCGGCCTTGGTCTTCTTCGACTGGTTGTTGCGGCCCTGCAAATTGGCGCCTGTGCAGAACGCGCGCCCCGCTCCGGTCAGCATCACGCAGCGGATCTCGCCCTTCCGCTCCTCGATCTCGTCGAGCGCCTCCGCAAGCCCGCCCAGCATGTCCACCGAGACGGCGTTCATGACCTCCTGGTGATCGAGCTTGAGAATGGCGACCGGCCCGTCGAAATCGAGCGTGACGTGTTTGAACTGCATGGTTTCCTCGTCGTTGCGGCCGCGATGTTCCGCAGACCGGAATTGCCTTTCGTCGGAGCGCATATTTGATTTTTGCCGGCGGCTTGTCCATGGTGATCGGGACATAGCGGACAATCTTGTGCGCACAGGCTGATGCGCGTGATGCCAAAAACAGCGGGGAAACACCCATGACCATTTTCGATCTCACCGGCCGCGTCGCCGTGATCACCGGTGGCAATGGCGGTATCGGGCTCGGCATCGCACAGGCGCTCGCCGCGCAAGGCTGCAACGTCTCGATCTGGGGCCGCAATGCCGAGAAGAGCAAGGCCGCCGCCGCCAGCATGGCCGGCTCGCCCGGCAAGGTCGATGCCCGCGTCTGCGATGTCACCGATCCTGCGTCGGTGAATGCGGCGATGAAGGCGACGCTCGACACCTTCGGCCGGGTCGACGGCTGCTTCGCCAATGCCGGCATCGGCGGCGGCGGCCGGCGCTCCTTCGTCGAGCGCACTGAAGAGGAATGGCGCACGATGTTTTCGACCAATCTCGACGGCGTGTTCCACGCCTTCCAGGCAGCAGCCAGGCACATGACCGACCGTGCCAATGCCGGCGATCCCTTCGGCCGGCTGGTTGCTACCTCGAGCCTCGCCTCGATCTTCGGTACAGCGCGCAACGAACATTACGCCGCGACCAAGGCCGCCATCAACGCGCTGGTGCGTGCGCTCGGCGTCGAGCTGGCACGCCATGGCGTCACCGCCAATGCGATCCTGCCCGGCTGGATCAAGAGCGACATGACCGCCGGCATTATGGCCAACGAGAAATTCGTCGCCAACGTCATGCCGCGGATTCCGCAGCGGCGCTTCGGCGAGCCATCCGATTTCGGCGGCATCGCCGTGTACCTGATGAGCAAGGCGTCGTCCTATCACACCGCAGATACGTTCGTAATCGACGGCGGCTATACGGCGTTTTGAGCCACAATAACCGGGGGAGGAAGAACCATGTTCTCGCACGTGATGATAGGCACCAACGATCTGGACAAGGCCAAGGCGTTCTACGACAAGCTGCTGGCGACACTCGAGGTGCGGCCGGCGCGGGTCGATGGCCATCGCATCTTCTACATCACCAGGACCGGCATTTTCTCCGTCAGCGAGCCGATCAACGGCGAGCCGGCGACCGCCGCGAACGGGGGCACGATCGGTTTCGCCTGCAATTCGCCCGAGCAGGTCGACAAATGGCATGCAGCCGGCGTCGCGGCCGGCGGAATGCCGATCGAGGATCCGCCCGGCATTCGCGAGGGATCGGGAGCCAAGCTCTACCTCGCGTACCTGCGCGATCCCGACGGCAACAAGATCTGCGCGATGCACCGGGTGGTGTGAACTCGCCACACGTCACACTGTCATTCCCCGCGACCCGGCTACGCCAAGGCTTCGCCGGGGCATGAGGTCTTAGGCCCGCCGAAGCTTCAGTGTAGGCGGCAAGCGGGGAATCCAGTACGCCGCGGCCTCTCCGTATCCCATCGCTGCCTCTGGAATACCGGATCGCCCGCCCCAGTGCGCAATTGCGCACAAGGCGGGCGATGACAGCGAGAGTGTGGTCCACGCGCGCCTCAAGCGTTTTAAACATCGTTTGATCCACGCTGATAAATTCCGCGGCGTGGCAGAGCGCGTCTTTCAAAAAACCACGCTCGCGCTTTCGGCTTGCCGCGTCTATTGTCGCGGCAATCGCAGCTCACTCAATCGGGAGGAACAAGAATGAAACACGCCTATGTGCCCCGCACCACCAACTACACGCTCAATCCCGGCGACGAGCTCAATGATCTGCGCATGTCGGACCAGGTCCGGCCGCTCTATGACCATGTGAAGAAGTTCATCCGCGAGACCGTCGAGCCGATGACGGTGGAGTTCATCAAGCACGGCCAGAAGAAAGACGACCGCTGGAGCTTTACGCCGGGTCAGCTCGAGGTGCTGGAGAAGGCCAAGAACAAGGCGAAGGAGGAAGGCCTGTGGAACTTCTTCCTGCCCGACGACGACACCGGCCAGGGCCTGAAGAACCTCGACTACGCCTATATCGCCGTCGAACTCGGCAAGAGCCCGCTGGCCTCGGAAACCATGAACTGCTCGGCGCCCGACACCGGCAACATGGAGGTGCTGGAGCGCGTCGGCACCAAGGCGCAGAAGGAGAAGTGGCTGAAGCCGCTGTTGAATGGCGAGATCCGCTCGGCCTACGCCATGACCGAGCCGAATGTCGCTTCATCCGATGCCAAGAACATCTCGACGACCGCAAAGCTCGTCGGCGACGAATGGGTGATCAACGGCGAGAAGTATTACATCTCAGGCCTTGGCGATCCCCGCTGCAAGATCATGATCGTGATGGTCAAGACCAATCCCGATGCGCCGCCGAGCAAGCAGCAGTCGCAGATCCTGGTGCCGAAGGACACGCCCGGCGTCGAAATCTTGGGACCGATGCACGTGTTCGGACAGGACCATGCGCCGCGCGGACACATGCACATGCGCTTCAACAATGTGCGCGTGCCCAAAGACAACATCCTGCTCGGTGAAGGCCGCGGCTTCGAGATCTCGCAGCTCCGCCTCGGACCCGGGCGCATCCATCACTGCATGCGTACCATCGGCAAGGCCGAGAAGGCGCTCGACATGATGGTGCAGCGTGGCCTCACCCGCGAAGCCTTCGGCAAGAAAATCGCCCATCTCGGCGGCAACCTTCAGATCATCGCGCAGGCACGCTGCGAGATCGAGGCGATGCGGCTGATGGTGCTGAAGGCGGCAAAGGCCATGGACGTGCTGGGCAACAAGGAGGCGCGCGTCTGGGTCTCCATGGTCAAGGCCATGGTGCCGGAGCGCGCCTGCACCATCATCGACCAGGCGATCCAGATGCACGGCGCCACCGGCATCTCGCAATGGACGCCGCTCGCCGAGATGTACCAGGACGTCCGCCACCTGCGCTTTGCGGATGGCCCCGACGAGGTGCACTGGATGGTGGTGGGACGGCATGAGCTGAGCATGCCGTAAAGGTACGGCCGTCGTAGGGTGGGCAAAGCGAAGCGTGCCCACCTCTTCCGTCGCAATCTTTGAAAGATAGTGGGCACGGCGCTGCGCGCCTTTGCCCACCCTACAGCTCGCGGATGGACTTACGACGCGGCCGCCGCCTGAAGCTTGTCCTGCGTCCTGGTCTCGAAATCCGATGCGTCGTGGCGCTCGTGCAGTTGGCTCGCGGGATCGCCGGAGACGCGGTTGACCATGCGGCCGCGCTTCACGGCCGGGCGCTTGGCGATCTGATCGGTCCAGCGCTGCACGTTCTTGTAGTCCTGCACGGACAGGAATTCGCCCGCGCCATAGACCAGCCCCTTGGCGAGCGCGCCGTACCAGGGCCACACCGCGATGTCGGCGATCGTGTACTCACCGCCGGCAAGGTACTCGCTCTCCGCAAGCCGCCGGTCGAGCACGTCGAGCTGGCGCTTGGTTTCCATCGCGAAGCGGTCGATGGCGTATTCGATCTTGGTCGGCGCATAGGCGTAGAAATGCCCGAAGCCGCCGCCGAGATAGGGCGCGCTGCCCATCTGCCAGAACAGCCAGGACATCGCCTCGGTGCGCGTCTTGATATCCTTGGGCAGGAAGGCGCCGAATTTCTCGGCGAGGTAGACGAGGATCGAGCCGGACTCGAAGACGCGGATCGGCTCGGGGCCGGAGCGGTCCAGCAGCGCGGGGATCTTCGAGTTCGGATTGATGGCGACGAAGCCGCTGCCGAACTGGTCGCCCTTGCCGATATTGATCAGCCAGGCGTCGTATTCCGCGCCCTTGTGGCCGAGCGCCAGGAGCTCCTCCAGCATCACGGTCACCTTGACGCCGTTCGGGGTCGCCAGCGAATAGAGCTGGAGCGGATGGCGGCCGACCGGCAGCTCCTTGTCGTGCGTCGGGCCTGCGATCGGCCGGTTGATGCTGGCAAACTGCCCGCCACTCGGCTTATTCCAGGTCCAGACTTTGGGCGGCTCGTAGGCGGGTGCGTCGGTCATGCAAAGGACTCCAGCGCGGAAGGCGCGTGGGGAGTTAGCTAGCGATAGCGGAGAGATTGGCAAGAGCGCCGGGTTGCATTGGCAGATGGGCGCCCTCCCCGTTTCGTCATGGCGGGGCATAGCCGCCCGTCTGGCGCCTGCGCGCAAGAAGCCCAGGGCGAACCGGCTTTGCATTGCGACGAGGCCGGGCTAGCGTTTCGCCAAGGCAAGGGCAACACCGAGCCGGCCGCCGGGAGGGACAGATGAAATCACCGATCTGCGAGATGCTGGGAATCGAGTTCCCCCTGTTCGCCTTCAGCCATTGCCGCGACGTCGTGGCCGCCGTGAGCCGCGCCGGCGGTTTTGGCGTGCTGGGCGCCACCGTGCACACGCCGGATACCCTCGAGCGCGAGCTGAAATGGATCGACGACCACGTCGACGGGAAGCCCTATGGCGTCGACGTGCTGATCCCCGAAAACATCTCGACGGCGGGCGAGAAGGACGTCACCTGGAAGAGCCTGGAAGCGCGCATTCCGCAGGCACATCGCGACTACACGCGCAACCTCCTGAAGAAGTACGACATCGAGCTGACCAGCACCTCCGTCGCCGACAACCGGCCGCAGCCGTTCGACGCCAAGACGGCGCTGGAGCTCTTGGAGGTCTCCTTCCGTCATCCGATCCGGCTGATCGCCAATGCGCTGGGCGTGCCACCGAAATCGATGATCGAGATGGGCAAGGCGCACGGCGTGCCGGTGGCCGCACTTGTCGGCGCCAAGGAGCACGCGCTGCGCCATGTCGCGGCCGGTGTCGACATCCTGGTTGCACAGGGCACCGAGGCCGGAGGGCATTGCGGCGAGGTCTCGACCATGGTGCTGGTGCCGGAAGTGATCAAAGCTGTGAAGCCGATCCGCGACGTACCGGTGCTGGCGGCCGGCGGCATCATGACGGGGCGCCAGATGGCCGCCTGCATGGCGATGGGCGCGGCCGGCGCGTGGACCGGCTCGGTGTGGCTCGCCACGACCGAGTCGGAGACCACGGAGATTTTTCGCGAGAAGATGATCGCGGCCTCCTCGCGCGACGCGGTGCGCTCGAAGGGCCGCACGGGAAAACCCGCGCGGCAGCTCCGCTCGGTCTGGACCGATGCATGGGACCGCGCACCGGACAGCCCGGGCGCGCTGCCGATGCCGCTGCAAAGCATCGTCAGCCGCGACGCCTTCAACTCGATCGACCGCGCGGCCGCAGCCGGCAATGCGCGGGCGCGCGACCTCGTCAGCTACTTTGTCGGCCAGGGCGTCGGTCTCGTCGACAGCGTGAAGTCGGCAGGCGCGGTGGTGCAGGAGTTCAAGGAAGAGTTCGCCGAAGCCGTCGAGCACATGAATGCGCTGGTGGCGGAGTAGCATCCATCGTCATTGCGAGCGAAGCGAAGCAATCCAGGGGCTTTCCGCGGAGACACTCTGGATTGCTTCGTCGCTTCGCTCCTCGCAATGACGAAACAACTTACATCGTGAATTGAAGTTATGACAGACAAGACCAGCATCCCCCCAGACCGCATTCCCGTCATCGTCGGCGTCGGCGAGATCGTCGACCGGCCCAAGGAAATCGCCGAGGGCCTCGAGCCGCTCGATCTGCTGGAACAGGCGCTGCGGCGCGCCGAAGAAGATGCCGGCGCAAAGCTGCTCGGCGAGGTGCAATCGCTCGACGTCGTCAACTTCCTGAGCTGGCGCTATCGCGATCCCGAAACGCTGCTGGCGCAGCGGCTCGGCATCGCGCCTTCGCATTGCTATTACGGACCGGTCGGCGGCGAGAGCCCGATCCGGTATCTGCATCACGCCGCTCAGCGCATCGCGCGCGGCGAATGCAGCGTCGCCGCCATCTGCGGCGCGGAAGCGCAGTCGACCGCGACCAAGGCGGAGCGCGCCGACGCAAAATTGCCATGGACGCCGTTTGCGCATGACGTCGAGGAGCCGAAGCGCGGCGCGGCGTTCCAGAAGCCGCTCGCCGTGAAGCTCGGCGTGTTCCGCCCAGTCACCGTCTATCCCTTCTACGAGGCCGCATCCTCGGCCCATTGGGGCCAGACGCCGCGCGAGGCGATGGCGGAATCAGGCACGCTGTGGTCGCGCTATTCGGAGACCACCGCGCAAAATCCCAACGCCTGGCTGAAGCGGCGCTTTGCGCCGGACGAGATCACGACACCGACCGCGGACAACCGCCTGATCGCCTGGCCCTACACGAAACTCATGGTCGCCAACCCCATGGTCAACATGGGCGGCGCGCTGCTGCTCACCAGTCTTGCCAAGGCGCGCGCGGCCGGCTTTGCCGAGGACCGGCTGGTCTATCCGCTCGGCGGCGCCTCGGCCGAGGAGCCGCGCGACTATCTCCTGCGCGACCAGTTCTATGAGAGCCATCCGCAGAATGCGGTGCTGAAGGCGGTGATCGATCTCGCCGGCGGCGACGGCAAAGCGTTCGACGCGATCGAGCTCTACAGTTGCTTTCCTTGCGTGCCCAAGATGGCGCGGCGGACGCTGGGCCTCGGGCCCGACGTGCAGCCGACCGTGACCGGCGGCCTCACCTTCTTCGGCGCGCCGCTCAACACCTACATGACGCATGCGGCCTGCGCGATGGTGCGGACGTTGCGCAATGGCGCGAAACTCGGCCTGCTCTACGGTCAGGGCGGCTTTGTCACCAAGCACCACGCCCTCGTGCTCTCGAAAACACCGCCGCGCGCGGCGCTGGCGCAGGACACGAGCGTGCAGCTTGATGCCGACCGCAACAAGCGCGTGGTGCCGGAGTTCGTGACCGAGGCTTCAGGCGCGGGCAAGGTCGAGAGCTTTACGGTGATCTACGGCCGCAATGGCAACATCGAGCACGGCGTCGTCATGCTGCGCACGGAAGACGAGCGGCGCACGCTGGCGCGCATTCCGGCGAGCGACGGCGCGACGCTGACACATCTGCTCGATATGGAGCGCACGCCGGTCGGCTCGCTCGGCCAGATCACGATGGCGGAGGACGGCGTGCCGGAGTGGCGGGTGGCGTAAGCGAACGCGCGCTCGCGCCAAAATTTGTAGGGTGGGCAAAGCGAAGCGTGCCCACCGTTTCTCTAGCGGGAGACGTGGTGGGCACGTCGCTCACGCTCCTTTGCCCACCCTACAATCTACGTCAATGTCAACAGATCACGCCGCGCGAACGTTGGTCAGGAATTTGCTGACCTCGGTCTTCAGGCGACTCGAGTCGTTCGACAGCATCCGCGCCGCCGACAGCACCTGCGAGGAGGCCGTGCCGGTCTCGGTCGCGCCGCGCTGCACGTCGGTGATGTTGGAGGAGACCTGCTGGGTGCCCTGCGCCGCCTGCTGCACGTTGCGGGCGATCTCCTGGGTCGCGGCGCCCTGCTCTTCCACCGCCGCTGCAATGGCCGAGGATATCTCGGAGAGGCGTTCGATGGTCGAGGAGATTTCCCTGATCGCACCCACGGATTCGTTGGTGGCGGCCTGGATGCCGGTGATCTGCTGGCCGATCTCGCCGGTCGCCTTCGCCGTCTGCTCGGCGAGCGCCTTCACTTCGGAGGCCACCACTGCGAAGCCGCGTCCGGCTTCGCCCGCACGCGCCGCCTCGATGGTCGCATTCAGCGCCAGAAGGTTGGTCTGGCCGGCGATGGTGTTGATCAGCTCGACGACGTCGCCGATGCGGGAGGCGGCCTTGGAGAGCTCGCTGACGCGTTCGCTGGTGGTGCGGGCCTGGCCGACGGCGTCGCCCGCCATCCGCGCCGATTCCTGGACCTGACGGCTGATCTCGCCGACCGACGAGGCCATCTCCTCGGTGGCTGAGGCCACCGACTGCACGTTGGTGGAGGCTTCTTCCGAAGCGGCGGCGACCGTGGTCGCCATCTGCTGGGAGCGATCGGCGGTCGCCGTCAGCGTCGAGGCGGACGCTTCGAGCTGGGTCGAGGCCGACGAGACTGTCTGCACGATCTCGCCGATCATGGATTCGAATTCGCGGGTGATGTTGTCGACACGGCGGCCGCGCTCGATCTTGACCTCGGCATCGCGCGCGGCGGCTTCGTCAGCCGCCTTCTTGGCGACCAGCGCTTCCTTGAAGACCTGGAGCGCGTCGGCCATGGCGCCGATCTCGGTCTTCTCTCCCCGATGCGGCACTTCCGCGCTCAGGTCGCCCTTGCCCAGCGCCTGCATCGGCTCGACGATGGAATTGATGCCGCTGGAGACATCGCGGATCATGTAGAAGCTGAGGCCGATGCCGATGACGAGCGCGACGCCGAGAATGACGGATACCAGCATGAAGGCGAAGGAATAGCTGTCGGCGGCATCCTGAGCCGCCTGGTTACCGCCTTTGGTGTTGAGCTCGATATCCTTTTTCAGCACCTCGTCCGATTGCAGGCCGAGCTTGCCAACGATCTTGGCGTTCAGCTCACGCGCATCGTGCGGGATCTTGCCGATATCCCTGCGCGACAGCGCCATGACATCGTCCGTACCCCTCTTGTAGTCGTCCCAGAGCTTGGACCATTCGGTGTACAGTGCTCGCTCCTCCGGCGAGGTGATCATCGGCTCGTATTCCTTGCGGGACTTGGCCAGTGCCTCGATCACGTCCCCGACCGTCTTTTCTGCCGCAAGCTTTTCCTCGATCGTTTCGGCCAACAGATGACCGCGTACCATGGTGCGATAAGTGAGGACGTTGGCGCGGAGCTCGCCGAGCACCCGAACGCTCGGCATCCAGCTCGTGGCGATATCGACGGTGTTGGCGTTGATCGCCCGCATCTTCATGACGGCAAGCACACCCATGCCGGTCATCGCGGCCAGAAGGAAGGCCACGACGCTGATGATCTTGGCACGAATGGAAATTCTCGCGAGCATTGCTGGTCTCTTGTCTTGGATCGCGGCGTTCGAGCCACGACCGCGCGTCAGGAATAGCTGCAACCAAAAGGAGTGCGGCCGACATCCAACAACAAACGACCTGAGCAGATGTTAACTACGGACTCCGTACGAGTACGGAACCCGAAAGAAATAAACAGAGGACTAAGAGAGCCCTGCGCTCAGCGCATGAGCCCAAGCGCATCAGAGAAAAACTCCGGCCCGCCGAAATTGCCTGATTTAAGGGCAAGCAGCATGCCGCCTTCGTTTGCGCCCACAGCGCGCAACACCGGGACTCCGGCAGCGATCTCCGCGCCGACGAGGAAGCCCGGAATCTTCAAGCGGTCGACGACGGCGCCCGATGTTTCGCCGCCGGCAACGACCAGACGCCGAACGCCCGACTGCACCAATCCTTCGGCGATATCGGCCATGGCCTGCTCGATGGCGTGACCGGCAGCATCACGGCCGTGACGCGCCTGCACTGCTGCGACCGCCTCCGGCGTGGCGCTCGAGGCGATCAGCACCGGACCATCAGCGAGCCGCGGCCGTGCCCAGGCCAGCGCGTGCTGCGCTTCGCCACCGCCTGCGACAATTTGCTCGGGGTTTAGATGTAACACCGGCATGACACGCTCGGCATTCGCGATCTGCTGAAGGGTCGCCTGCGAGCAGCTTCCGGCGAGACACGCCGCCAGTCCGCCGACCAGCGCACTCGCCTCGACATCTGCGACAATCGGACTCACCCTCCCCGTGGAGACGAGCGCCCGCGCCAGCCCAAGGCCGATGCCGGAGGCGCCGACCGACAGCCGGTGGCCAGCTGCGACGAGGCCGATGGTCTCGAGATCACGGTCGAACACGGCGTCAATGATCGCGGCGCCCAAGCCCTTGGCCGAGAGCTCAGTGAGCTGCGCACGCACGGCGTCCGCGCCGCGCGTCACGGCAGCGAGATTCACGAGCCCAACCTTCGTCCTGCCCTGCCGCGCCAACACCCGCACCAGGTTGGAATCGTGCATCGGGTTGAGTGGATGGTCTTTCAGCGGGCTCTCGTTGAGCGGAACAGTGCCGACAAACAAATTGCCCTGGTAGACGGTGCGACCGGTTTCGGGGAAAGCCGGCGTCACCAGCACGATCGCCTCACCGCAGTCGTCGCGCAGCGCGTCCATCACCGGGCCGATATTGCCGGCGTCGGTCGAATCGAAGGTCGAGCAGATCTTGAACAGCACATGGCCCGCACCGCGGCCGCGCAGCCATTTCTCCGCCGCGCGCGAGCGCGTCACCGCAAGTCCCGCCTCGATCGAGCGGCTCTTCAAGGACACCACGACCGCGTCGACCTCGGGCAGTGCGAGGTCGTCCGCGGGAACGCCGATGGTCTGCACGGTGCGTAGGCCCGCGCGCGTCAGCGTGTTGGCGAGATCCGAGGCGCCGGTATAGTCGTCGGCGATGCAACCCAACGCAAGTGTCACGACTTTGCTCCGGCGTAAGGCTTGAACCAGGCGAGACCATCGGTGGTCTTGCCGCGCGGATTGTATTCGCAGCCGACGAAGCCGGCATAGCCGAGCCGGTCGAGCTCGGCGAACAGGAAGGGATAGTTCAGCTCTTCGCTATCGGGCTCGTTGCGCGAGGGAATGCTCGCGATCTGGATATGGCCGATGATCGGCATCATCTCGCGCAGGCGCATGGTGACGTCGCCATGGATGATCTGGCAGTGATAGATGTCGAACTGGAGCTTGAGGTTCGGGATCCTCAGCTCCTCGACCACATCGCGCGCGAAGCCGAAATCGTTGAGGAAATAGCCGGGGACATTGCGCGGGTTGATCGGCTCGATCACGATGTCGATGCCGTGCGGCGCAAAGAACTCCGCGGCCCACGCCACCGACTTGTAGAATGCCTCGATCGCGAGGCGATCGCCGCGGTTCGCCATGCCGGCCATCAGGTGCATACGCTTCACGCCGGTCGCTTTGGCGTAAGGCAGCGCCGTCTCCAGACTCTGCTTGAGATCGCCGAAGCGCGAAGGCAGCGCCGCAAAGCCCTTCTCGCCGGCGTCCCAGTTACCGGGCGGCAGGTTGAACAGCGCCTGAGTAAGGCCGTTGCGCTTCAGCCGCTCGCCGACCGCTTCGGCCGGGTGCTCATAGGGAAACAGGAATTCGACGGCGGTGAAGCCGGCCTGTGCGGCGGCATCGAAGCGGTCGAGGAACGGCACCTCGGTGAACATCATCGAGAGGTTGGCGGCAAAACGGGGCATCGGAATCCTCTTGTTATTTATCGCCTGGCAACTTCACACCGGTGACCTGCGCATACATCCGGGCCACCGACGCATCGTCGTCGCGACCCATGCCAGCCGCGGCGGTCATGAGGAACATCTGGAGCGCCGCGGCCGAGACCGGCACCGGGAATTTTGCCGAGCGCGCCATGTCCTGGATGATGCCGAGGTCCTTCACGAAAATCTCGACCGCGCTGCGCGGGGTGTAGTCGCCGTCGAGCACGTGCGGCATGCGGTTCTCGAACATCCAGGAGTTGCCGGCGGAGGCCGTGATCACCTCGTAGACCTTCCGGATGTCGAGACCCTGCTTGGCGGCAAAGGCGATCGCTTCCGAGGCGGCGGCGATGTGCACGCCGGCGAGGAGCTGGTTGATCATCTTGAAGGCCGCGCCCTGGCCCGCGGCATCGCCGAGCTCGTAGAGCTTTGCCGCCATCGCATCGAGCGCGGGGCGCGCCTTGGCGAACGCAGCAGGGCTGCCGGAGGCGAGGATGGTCAGCTCTCCCTGCGCGGCGCGCTGCGCTCCACCGGAGATCGGCGCATCCAGGTAGTGCCGGCCGGTCGCCTCGAGCTGCTTTGCGAGGCGCCGGGCGACGTCGGGGTCCATGGTGGCGGAGGAGATGAACACGCTGTCCTTCGGCAGGGTCTCGGCCGCGCCGTTTTGGCCGAACAGGATCGCCTCGGTCTGCGCCGCGTTGACGACGACGCTGACGACGACATCCGCCTCCCGAGCCGCCTCCGCCGGCGTCTTCGCGCCCGCGCCGCCGTCCTTGACGAAGCGCGCGACCGTGTCGGCCGAGACATCGCAACCGGTGACGGCAAATCCCGCCCGTTTCAGCGAAGTGGCCATGCCAAAGCCCATCGAGCCGAGCCCGATGACGGCGATACGCGATTTTTGCGAGGCTGACGACATGCGATTGGTCCCCTGGAACGTTCCTCAATGGCCGGTCTCGGCGGCCTGTTGAACCGCATATCACGGCTTGGCCGCGCTGCCAAAGCGTGAGACAACGAGGCCAACAGGGCGCTCCTTTCATGAGCAATGACAGCAAACTACGCGAGGATATCTGCCGCTTCGGCCGCTCGCTGTTCGAGCGCGGCCTGACGCCGGGCTCCTCCGGCAACATCAGCGTGAAGCTCGAGGATGGCGGCTGGCTGGTGACGCCGACCAACGCCTCGCTCGGCTTCCTTGATCCCGCGCGGCTGTCGCGGCTCGATCCCTCCGGCCGGCTCGTCTCGGGCGATGCGCCGACCAAGGAGGTTCCGCTGCACACCGCGCTCTACGAGACGCGGGGCGCAGCGCGGGCCATCGTGCATCTGCATTCGACCCATTCGGTTGCGCTCTCGATGCTGCCCGAGATCGACCCGCGCGCCGCACTGCCGCCGATGACGGCCTATTACCTGATGAAATGCGGCGCCACCGCGCTCGTGCCCTATTACCGCCCCGGCGATCCCGCGGTGGCAGACGCAATCAAGGGGCTGGCGGGTAAATATTCATCCGTGCTGCTCGCCAATCACGGCCCGGTCGTCGCCGGCGACACGCTGGAAGCCGCCGTGTTCGCGACCGAGGAGCTCGAAGAGACGGCAAAGCTCTATCTGCTGCTGCGCGGGCTGAACCCGCGCCATCTGTCGCCGGAGCAGGTGAATGATCTGGTGAAGGTGTTCGGGCTCACGCTGCCGGAGCATGGCGAGCACGACTAGCGCCATCCGCTATGGGCGCGACGATATCTCCCCAACCACCGCTGTCATTCCCCGCGAATGCGGGGAATCCAGTACGCCGCGGCTTCTCCGTATCCAACTGCTGTCTCTGGAATACTGGATCGCCCGCTTTCGCGGGCGATGACAGCGAGAAGTTGGAAAGCCCCTGTCTCAATCCCGTCATCGCGAGCGCAGCAATCCAGAATCTCAACGCGGAAAGACACTGGATTGCTTCGTCGCTTTGCTCCTCGCAATGACGGGCAATCTACAGCCCCAGATACGCCTTGCGCACGTCCGGGTTGCCCTTGATCTCGGCGGACGGGCCCTGCATCAGCACGCGGCCGGTTTGCAGGATGTAGGCGCGGTCGGCGATCTCCAGGCACTCGGCCATGCGCTGCTCGACGATCAGCACGGTCATGCCGGCGTCGCGGATGCGTTTGACGGCCTGAAAGATCTCATCGACGAGCTTTGGCATGATGCCCTGCGACGGCTCGTCCAGCATCAGCAGCCGCGGACGCGTCATCAGGGCGCGGCCGATCGCGAGCATCTGCTGCTCGCCACCGGAGAGCGTCTCGGCGCGCTGTTCGAGACGTTCGGACAGACGCGGGAACAGGTTGAAGACGAGGTCGAGCGGCCCTTCGCGGTTCGCTTCGCCGCGGTAAAGATAGCTGCCGAGGCGAAGATTGTCGCGCACCGACAGACGCGGGAACAGGCGGCGGTTCTCCGGCACATAGGCGATGCCGGTGGCCGTGATGTGATGCTGCGCCATGCCGTCGAGCCGCTTGCCGTCGAAGGTGACGGTGCCGGAGCGCGGACGCTCGGCACCAGCGATGGATTTCAGCAGCGTCGACTTACCGGCGCCGTTGGCGCCGGCAACGCAGACGATCTCGCCCTTCTCGACATGGATCGACGCGGAGGAGATCGCAACCAGCCCCTGATAGGCGGTCGTGACTTCATGCACCCTGAGCATGACGATCTCCCAGATATGCGCTGATCACCTTGGGATCGCGGACGACGTCAGCGGGCTTGCCCTCGACCAGCACCTTGCCGAGATCGAGCACGATGGCGCGGTCGACGAGCGGCATCACGATTTCCATGACGTGCTCGACCATCAGCACGGTGATGCCGGCATCGCGCACCTTGCGCACCAGCGCGACGCCTGTCTGCGCTTCCGTCGGCGTGAGGCCGGTGAGGACTTCGTCGAGCAGCAAGAGCTTTGGCTCGGTCGCAAGCGCGCGCGCCACTTCAAGGCGCCGCTTCTCGGCCGGCACGAGGTCGCTTGCGAGCACGCCTGCGCGCGCGGCAAGGCCGGTGAACTCCAATACCTCATGCGCCTTGCGACGCGCCTCGCGCATCACGGTGTTGCGCACCAGCGCGCCGACGATGACGTTGTCGACGACCGTCATGGTCTCAAAGCTCTTGACGACCTGGAAGGTGCGCCCGACGCCGCGCTGGCAGCGCTCGGCCGCGGGCATGCGCGTGACATCCTCGCCGTCGAACCAGATCGAGCCTTGCGTCGGCGGCAGGACGCCGGCGATGAGATTGAACAGCGTCGACTTGCCTGCGCCGTTGGGTCCGATCAGCCCGACGATCTCGCTGCGGCCGACCGAGATCGAGACGTCGGAGTTGGCGACGAGGCCGCCGAAGCGCTGCCAGACGCCGCGGGTTTCAAGGAGCGCGGTCATCGTGCGGCTCCCTTGCGCGAGGAAAACAGGCTCACCAGCCCTCGCGGCAGCGCCAGCGAGATCAGGATGATCAGTGAGCCATAGACGATGAGGTCGACGCCGCGGCCGGAGCCGCCGATATAGGAGCGCGTCAATTCCGTCAGCGGGATCAGGATGACCGCGCCGAGCGCGGGTCCCCAGAGAGTGCCGATCCCGCCCAGCACCGCCGGCAGCGCCATGAGCAGCGAGAACTGGAAGCCCATCACGCTTTCAGGATCGATATAGGAGACGAACTGCGCATAGAAGCTGCCGCCAACTGCGACCAGGAAGGCCGAGACGGCCGCGGCGCCCATCTTGGAATTGAACACGTCGACGCCCAGACTCTCGGCGGCCTGCGGATTGTCCTTCACCGCACGCCACCAAAAGCCCCATTTGGAATCTTCCAGCCACCAGGTGACGAACCACGCGACACAGGCGAGCACGAGGGCAAAATAGAAGTACGGCAGCTTGCTTCGCGTGAACTGGAACTTCAGCCAGCTGTCGCCGCGCACGGGAATGTCGATGCCGAGCGCTGCGCCCGCCCAGTCCCAGTTCTGGATCAACAGCAGCGCGATCTCGGCGATCACGATGGTGGCGATGGCGAAATAGTGGCCGCCGAGCCGGAAACAGGGATAGCCGAGCGCCATCGCGATCGCTGCGGAGATCAAACCGCCGGCGATCATCCCGAACCACGGCAGCACTCCGAACTTCATGAAGAGAAGCGCGGTGGTGTAGGCACCCAACCCGAAATAAAGGGCGTGGCCCAGCGAAATCTGTCCGCAATAGCCGGAGAGGATATTCCAGCTCTGCGATAACGCTGCGTACATCAGCGTCAGGATCATGATGTTCTGGACGTAGACGTCCTTCACGAACAGCGGCACCAGTGCCGCGATCGCCGCCAACACGGCGGCTATGATCAGGTCGCGGCGGCGCCGCGAGGAAAAATCCTTGTCCATCACATCGACCCGAACAGGCCGCGCGGCCGGATGAAGACCACGAGGAGATAGACGGCGTAGATGCCGACCGATTTCAGCGATGGCGGCAGCACCAGCGCGGTCGTTGCTTCGACCAAACCGACGACGATACCGCCGGCGAAGGCGCCGAACACGCTGCCGAAGCCGCCGAGGGCCACCGTGACATAGGCGATCAGCGCAAAGGACGCGCCGACGTCGGGATAAATATAGAAGAAGACCGCCATGATGGCGCCGGACAGACCGACCAGGGCCGCCCCGAGGCCCCAGCCGAGCGCGAACACGCGGTTCTTGTCGATCCCAACGAGCGCGACCGCGCCGGGGTCTTCACGAGTCGCCTCTAGCGCGCGGCCGAAATCGGTGCGGTTGATGAAGAAATAGAGCCCGGCAAACGCCGCGATCGACACCAGGGCGCCAACGAGCTGCGGCTCCGGCAGGAAGATGCCGGCGACCGACACCGTCTTGCCACCGAGCCAGGAGTGCGTGACGCTGCGATAGTCCGGCGTGAAGAAGAGCTGCGCCAATCCGCGCATCACGATCGCCAGGCCAAATGTCGCGAAGATCTGCACCATGCCGGCGTTGGCCTTGGCGCGCATCGCAAAGCGCACGATCAAGAGATAGATCAGGGCCCCGAACACGAACAAGGCCGCGGCGACCAGCGGCGCCGAGAGCAAGGGGTCGATCGCGAAGAAGGCGAACAGGAAGAAGGTCGCGTACATCGCGATCATCAGGAACTCGCCATGGGCGAAGTTCACGACGTCCATCAGACCGAAGATCAGGGCGAGCCCGACCGCGATCAATCCATAGAGCAGCCCCATCAGGAGGCCGCTCGCAAGACTTTGGATAATGGTCTCGGTTGTCACAGTGCTTGGTCCCCCACCCTGCCCTGCGGCCTGTTTACTTCATCGGCCAGATCGGTTCGGCCACCGCGGCCTGCGCCGGCGAGATGGTGACGAACTTGCCGCCGACATATTGCAGAAGCACGGGATCGGCATCGTTGTTCTGGCCCATCTCGTCGAACTTCACGCGCTTCCATGGCATGATGGTCTGCTCGCCCGGCATCTCGGTTGCGGCCAGAGCGTCGCGGATCTTCTCGCCGTCGGTGGACTTGGCGCGGTTGATGGCGTCCGCCATGATGATCATGGTCATGAATTCCCGCGAGGTGTTGTCGTTGAGATCCTTGCCGGACTTCGCCTTGAACATGTCGTTGATCTTGCCGACCATCGGCCGCTTGGCGGCGAGATCGAGCGAGAAGCTGCCGCGGGTGATCACACCCTCGACCTTGTCGCCGACCGCGTCATAGAACGCCTTCTCGGAGAAGCCGGCGGCCTGCGCCACGATGGAGTTCGGCTTGTAGCCGAGCTCACCCATGGTCTTGATCAGAAGGATGCCGTCGGTGGTGTAGCTCGAGGGCATCAGCACGTCGGCGTTGGCAGCCTTCAGTTGCTGCACTTCGGCCGACAGCGACGGCGAATTGGCACGATACTTGATGTCGGCGGCGACCTTGTAGCCGCGCTCGGCGGCAAGCTTGAGCTGCGCATTCGACGAGTCAGTGCCAAAGATCGTGTCCTCGTGGAACAGGGCCAGCGACTCGATCTTGGTCCCCTTCCTCTTCATCGCATCAAGGAAATCGAACATTGCCGCCGAGAACATCTCGTCGTGCGGCGAGGCACGGAAATAGTATTTCAGGCCGCGGCGATGCAGGCTGGGCGAGGAGTTGTCGGCCGACATGAACGGTATCTGGTAACGTTCGCAGATCTGGCTGACGGTGACCGCGACAGCGCTCTGATAGGTGCCGAGCACCGCACAGACCTTTTCCTGCGTGATCAGGCGTTCGGCCTCGGCGCGGCCCTTCTGCGGATCGCCCTGGTGATCGGCGAAGACCAGGCGGATCTTGGCGCCGCCGAGGCCCGGCAGTCCTTCACCCTTGGCTAGCGGCAGGTCAAGTTCGAAGTCCTTGTTGATGATGTCGACCGCAGTCTCGAATGCGCGCTGCGCATCGACGCCGATCTGGGCGTTGGCGCCCGACAAGGGATAGGTCAGGCCGATCACCACTTCCGAGGTCTGCGCGCGAGCTGCGAGCGGCATGAGTGCAGCAGTTGCGGTAGCAGTAGCTCCGAGCAGAACGTCGCGGCGCGTGATCGTCATTAGCAAATTCCCCTCTTATTTGCGGCTATCGATGGAGCGATTGGTGTGTACGGTAAAGCCCGAAGAAGCAGCATACGCTGCCCATTAAATCACGGCCATGTTCTTGTTCTTCAGGTCCGTCACCAGCATCAGCCCCGGCGAATGCGTGATCGCGAACGGCAGCTTCGCGGCATTGATGACGGACTGCGGCGTGACGCCGCATGCCCAGAACACCGGGATCTCGTCATCGGCGACCGGCACGGGATCGCCGTAGTCGGGCTTGGCGATGTCCTTGATGCCGATCAGGTGCGGATGGCCGAGATGCACGGGCGCGCCGTGCACGGCGGGGTAGCGCGAGGTGATCTGCACCGCGCGGATCGCATCGGCCGGCTTGAATGGACGCATCGACACCACCATTGGGCCCGCGAACGGTCCCGAGGCGCCGCACGCGATGTTGGTGCGGTACATCGGCACGCGCACATTGTGCTCGATGTGGCGGATCGGCATGCCCTCGTCGAGCAGCGCCTCTTCAAAGGAGAACGAGCAGCCGAGCACGAAGGTCACGAGGTCGTCGCGCCAGTGTTTCGTGATGTCGGTCGGCTCTTCCACGACCTCACCGTCGCGCCACACGCGATAGCGCGGCACGTCGCTGCGGATGTCGAGATCGGCGCCAAGCGCGGGGATGTACGGACTGCCGACGTCGGACATGCCGATGATCGGGCACGGTTTTGGATTGAGCTGGCAGAAGCGGTGAAAGGCGCTGGCGTATTTCTCGGGCAGGATCGCCAGATTGCCCTGCACGAAGCCGGGGGCAACGCCGGCCGTCGAGCTGACCTGTCCGCTGCGATAAGCGAGCCGCGCCTGACGGCTCGGAAGGGCGTTGTTTGTTTCAGTTTGCTGCGCTGCCACCAAAACAGTCATTTGATCGACCTGCCTATAATCTCGACAAGGACAGCCAACACCAGCCGTGCTATAAAGTCTAATCTTCCTTTCTAATATAGATCGATAAATTCCATTTATCGATTGGAAAACTCCGTCCAATGCTGGACTTCAGGTCGATCGAAACCTTCCTCTGGGTTGTGAAGCTCGGCAGCTTCCGCGGGGCCGCGCAACGGCTCAACACCACCCAGCCGGCGATCTCCCAGCGCATTGCCCAGCTCGAGCGCGAGATGGGCGTCAAGCTCCTCAACCGCGATCATCGGATCGCCTCGCCGACGCCGAGCGGCCGGCAGATGATGGTCTATGCGGAAAAGCTGATCGGCCTGCGCGCGGCGATGATGGCCGAGATCGGCAACGCGTCGGCGATGCGCGGCGTGATGCGGCTGGGTGTCGCCGAGACCATCGTGCACACCTGGCTGCCGCGGCTCGTCAAGAGCGTGAACGAGATCTACCCGAACCTGTCGCTCGAGATCGAGGTCGACATCACGCCGAACCTCACAGCGCGCCTCTTGGCACAGGAGATCGAGCTTGCCTTCGTGGTCGGACCGCTATCGGCTTCCGGCGTGCATAACCGCGTGCTGACGGAATATCCGATCGGCTTTCTCGCAAGCCCTTCGCTCGGGCTCGGCCACGGTCCGGTCACCAGGCAGGACCTTGCGCGCTTTCCGATCATCACCTTCCCGCGCAAGACCAGACCGTATGAGGCCGTGCGCGAGGTCTTCGACCGGCCCGAGCTGCCCCCGATCCGTCTGCATGCCTCCGCGTCGCTCGCGACCGTCATCCACATGGCGGTCGAGGGACTTGGCATCGCGGTGATCCCCGCCGCGATCGTCGAGAACGAGCTCGCCGACGGACGGTTGCAGCTGCTCGATACCGACCTCAACATCACGCCGCTGACCTTCACGGCAAGCTGGCTCGCCTCGCCCGACGTCATCGCCGTCGAG
Source organism: Bradyrhizobium sp. UFLA05-153 (assembly GCF_054185185.1). Lineage (NCBI taxonomy): Bacteria > Pseudomonadati > Pseudomonadota > Alphaproteobacteria > Hyphomicrobiales > Nitrobacteraceae > Bradyrhizobium > Bradyrhizobium sp. UFLA05-153. The sequence continues at coordinate 38,276 of NZ_JBBIAM010000049.1, read as the reverse complement.
CGCGTCGCCGATCTCGCGCGGCAGATCGCGCAAAAGAGTCTCGCGGTTGACGCGGAGATGACGGCGCGTCATTGAAATTGGGCCTGACAGGAATGGAAATAGACGCATGAGCCGAGCCGCCACCAATCTGCAAATCGATTCCGCCCGCCTCTGGGGCTCCATCCACGAGACCGCGCAATTCGGCGCGACGCAGAAGGGCGGCGTGCGGCGGCTGACACTGAGCGCCGAGGACAAGCAGGTGCGCGACTGGTTCCGCAATGCGTGCGAGGATGCCGGCCTCGAGGTGCACATCGACGCGCTCGGCTCGATGTTCGGCTTGCGGAGGGGCCGTGACCTGTCGAAGCTGCCCGTCGGCATCGGCTCGCATCTTGATACGCAGCCGACCGGCGGCAAGTATGACGGCATTCTGGGGACGCTCGGCGCGCTCGAGGTGATCCGCACGCTGAACGACGCCGGCATCGAGACCGAGGCGCCGATCTGCGTCGTGAACTGGACCAACGAGGAAGGCTCGCGCTTTGCGCCCGCGATGATGGCGTCCGCCGCCTATGTCGGCGATTTCACCACCGACGATATCCTGTCGCGCAAGGACGCCGAGGACGTCACGGTCGGCCAGGCCCTCGATACGATCGGCTATCGCGGCGACAAGCCTGTCGGCTTCCAGAAACTCGGCTGCTTCGTCGAACTGCATATCGAGCAGGGACCGATCCTGGAGGCGGAAGCCAAGACCATCGGCGTCGTCGACTCCGGCCAGGGGGTGCTGTGGTATGACGGCCATATCACCGGCTTCGAAAGCCATGCCGGCTCGACGCCGATGCCGCTGCGCCGCGACGCGCTGGCGACCTTGTCCGAAATCGTGCTGGCGATGGAGGCCATCGCGAAGAAGCACGGGCCGAAAGCCGTCGGCACCATCGGCGAGGCCGTGATCGCAAATCCCTCGCGCAACGTGATCCCCGGCGAGATCGCCTTCACCATGGATTGCCGCAGCGCAGATGCCGCGATCATGGACGCGCTCGATCGCAACCTGCGCGCGGCCATTGCCGAGATCGCCGCGCGGCGCAAGGTCGAGGTGAAGCTTGATCTGGTCTGGCGCAAGGCGCCGACGCATTTTGATCCCAAGCTCATTGCGGCCGTCGAGAATGCCGCCAATACGCTCGGCTATTCCAGCCGCCGCATCACCTCCGGTGCCGGTCACGATGCCTGCAACCTCAACACCGTGATGCCGGCGGCGATGGTGTTCGTACCCTGCAAGGACGGCATCAGCCACAACGAGCTCGAAGACGCGACGCAGGCAGACTGCACCGCTGGCGCCAACGTATTGATGCACACCGTGCTGGCGATTGCGGGCGTTGCGTCTTGAGAGACGGGCGCTGTCGTCGTCGCGGACAACAACTCGTAGGGTGGGTTAGCCTTGCGACTGCGCGAAGCGCAGTTCGCTGGGCGTAACCCACCGCTTTTCTGGCCACATAGGTGGTGGGTACGCCTTCCGCCCCAGCTCGATGCAGCTGCTCGGAAGGTCAGTTGCAGGTCGTGTTCATGTTGGTGCAGATCGCCGTGGTCCAGCCGATGCCCTTCTTGACCTGAACCTTGAGAAATTCGCCCCAGCAGCCCAACATGTCGACACGCTGATCCCCGGAGACGTGAGAATCGACCAGGTCAGTTCGGATATCGTGATTGCGATAGACTACGCCGCCGTTTTGCAGACCGCTGATGCCCACCACACTTTTGTGCAGATACCCCTTTCCCTGGAAAATGACCTTGCCGCCTGATGGCTGATCGGCGTCGATCAGATTGGCGCGGTCGATCTCGTACCAGTCACCGAACTGGCCGGTGACATGCACGCCGATCCAGCCGTCACTCGTGGTGTTCTTCAGCAACGCGATGGCATTTCCGCCCGGAGTTGCCCTTACATTGGTGCCCTTGGGGTCGGTATCGGTAACGTCGATGTTCACATTGCAGGCCTGCTTCTGCGCGGTCTGGGCCAGGCAGACTGTGGTCGGCGTCAGCGCCAGAAACAAGACAAAGACAGCAGGACTTTTCATCGGAGTTTCACGGTTGGGTTTCGGTGAGAGTTGCGCCGCGGCTTGGTCATCCGCTTCTCTGTCGAAGCCCGTTGATGTCGGGTTCGAGGCACGCCGAAAGAAATCGCGACGAAGCAATCGTAAGGTGGGTTAGCGAAGCGTAACCCACCGCTTTTGTGCCGCATAAGGGGTGGGTTAGTCTTCAGCTAACCCACCCTGCGCACCGAGGCCTAATCCACCATCTCCGCGACCGCCTTGCCGCAGGCGGTCGTGTCGGCGTTGCCGCCGAGGTCTTTCGTGCGCAACGTGCGTTCGGCGAGCGTGCGCTCGATGGCGTCGACGATCGACTTGCCGGCTTCCTTCTCGCCGAGATGCTCGAACATCATCGCGCCCGACCAGATCATGCCGATCGGGTTGGCAATGCCCTGCCCCGCGATATCGGGCGCCGAGCCGTGCACGGGCTCGAACACCGACGGGAAATTGCGTTCGGGGTTGATGTTGCCCGACGGCGCGATGCCGATGGTGCCGGTGCAGGCGGGGCCGAGATCGGAGAGGATGTCGCCGAACAGGTTGGAGCCGACCACGACGTCGAACCAGTCCGGATGCAGCACGAAGTTCGCCGTCAAGATGTCGATGTGGTACTTGTCCCACTTCACGCCCGGAAACTTCTTCGCCATCGCCTCCACGCGCTCGTCCCAATAGGGCATGGTGATCGAGATGCCGTTGGACTTGGTCGCCGAGGTCAGGTGCTTCTTCGGCCGCGACTGCGCGAGCTCGAAGGCGAATTTCAGGATACGGTCGACGCCGACGCGGGTCATCACGGTCTGCTGCGTGACGAATTCGCGGTCGGTATCCGGGAACATGCGGCCGCCGACGGACGAATATTCGCCTTCGGTGTTCTCACGCACCACCCAGAAATCGATATCGCCGGGCTTGCGGTTCGCAAGCGGCGACGGCACGCCGGGCATCAGCCGGACCGGGCGCAGGTTCACATACTGGTCGAACTCGCGGCGGAACTTGATCAGCGACCCCCACAGCGAGACGTGATCCGGAATTTTTGCCGGCCAGCCGACCGCGCCGAAGTAGATCGCGTCATGCTTGCCGATCTTCTCCTTCCAGTCGTCAGGCATCATCTGGCCGTGCTTCTCGTAATAGTCGTAGGACGAAAAGTCGAAATGATCGAACTGCACGGAGACGCCGTGTTTCTTCGCGGCCGCCTCCAGCACGCGCAGCCCCTCGGGCATCACTTCCTTGCCGATGCCGTCGCCGGGGATCACCGCGATCCGGTATTGTTTCTTGCTCATTCTGGTTGTCCTGGAAGCTTTCTTTGGAAATTGTCCTGGCTTGATCTGGCCGGGCCGACCATGGGCCCTGGTTGATAGGCCTGCAATGGACCAAACTCGCCAGCAGCGCAACGCTGCACTGCAATGTTGACCATGGCACGGGCGACCGCCTACTGATTTCATCCTGTTCCCCGACGTCAGCGAGAATCCACATGGACCTGCATCTGCGTGGCAAGCGCGTCCTGATCACCGGCGCGTCCAAAGGCATCGGCGCGGCCGCTGCCGAGGCGTTCGCCGAGGAAGGCTGCCACCTCCTGCTCGCCGCCCGCAGCGGCGACCACCTCAAGACGCTGGCTGACCGTTTGCGCTCGGCGCATCAGATCGATGCGGCGACGAGCGTCGTTGACTTGCGCAAAGCTGAAGACGTCGCGCTGCTCGCCAAGGAGGCCGCCGGGATCGACATCCTCGTCAACAATGCCGGCGACATTCCCGGCGGCTCCATCGACAAGATCGACGAAGCGACCTGGCGTCACGCCTGGGAATTGAAAGTATTCGGCTACATCAATCTCACGCGCATGATCTACGCCCAGTTGAAGACGCGCGGCGGCGGCGTGATCGTCAACGACATCGGCGCGGCCGGCGAGAAATTCGACGCCAACTACATCTGCGGCAGCGCCGGCAATGCGGCGCTGATGGCCTTCACACGTGCGCTCGGGGGCAAGAGCCTCGCCGACAACATCCGCGTGGTCGGCATCAATCCGGGCCCGGTCGGGACCGACCGCCACGTCATGCTGCTCAAGACCCGCGCAAAGCACCAGTTTGGCGACGAGAACCGTTACAAGGAATTCCAGAAAAGCCTGCCGCTCGGCCGGCCTGCGCATGCGCGCGAGATCGGCGATCTGATGGCGTTCCTGGCCTCGGACCGTTCCGGTTATACGTCGGGCGTCATCTATACGGTGGATGGCGGGATCAGCGCGGGTTGGGGTTGAGTTTTCCCGTCATTGCGAGCGAAGCGAAGCAATCCAGAAATGTCTCCACGGTGAAAGTCTAGATTGCTTCGTCGCTTCGCCCCACGCAATGACGGCGCACTTGGTAACAACAGGAGAATCCTAATTGTCAGCCCAAGACCTGATCCGCGAAACTGCCTGCGCCGTGGTCGACAAGCTGCGTTCGGGCGACGTCACGCCACTTGATCTTCTCGATGCGCTGGAGAAGCGCATCGCGGAGGTCGACGGCAAGGTCAATGCGCTGCCGATTCTGTGCTTCGATCGCGCGCGGAAAAGCGCCACCGCACTGATGCAGAAGCCGATCGCCGAGCGCGGGCTGCTCGCCGGCCTGCCGGTGCCGATCAAGGATCTGACCGACGTTGCCGGCGTGCTGAACACGCAGGGCTCGCCGATCTTCAAGGATAACATCCCTGTGCGATCGGACCTTCTGGTCGAACATCTCGAAGGCAATGGCGCGGTCGTCTACGCAAAATCCAACACGCCGGAATTCGGCGCCGGCGCTAACACGTTCAACGAGGTGTTCGGCGCGACACTCAATCCCTGGGACACGTCGAAGTCGGCGGCCGGCTCATCCGGCGGCGCGGCGGTGGCACTTGCGACCGGCACGGCTTGGCTCGCGCACGGCTCCGATATGGGCGGCAGCCTGCGCAGCCCGGCGAGCTTTTGCGGCATCGTCGGCATGCGGCCAAGCATCGGCCGCGTCGCGCATACGCCCGCGGCCGGCGTCGACCGCAATCTCGGCCAGCAGGGGCCGATGGCGCGCAACGTCGAGGACCTTGCGCTGCTGCTCGACGCCATGAGCGGCGAATATGCGGCCGATCCGCTGTCGCTGCCGGCGCCGGCGACCTCGTTCCTCTCCGCGGCCCGCTCGGGCAAGAAGCCGAAGCGCATCGCCTATTCGCCCGACCTCGGCATCACGCCCGTCGACCCCGAGGTCAAGGCGATCACGCGTAAGGCGGCGGAGCACTTTGCGGAAGCCGACGTAATCGTGGAAGAAGCGCACCCGGACTGGCGCGAGGCGCTTGAATGCTTCCACGTGCTGCGTGCGCTCGACTTCGCCATGAGCAAGGCCAGGCTCCTGCGCGAAAAGCGCGATCTATTGAAGCCCGAAGTGATCTGGAACATCGAGGAAGGGCTCAGACTCACGGTCGACGAGATCGCGCGCGCGGAGGCGCAACGCCTTGCGATGACGGCGCGTGCGGTTGAGTTCTTCAAAACCTACGACCTCCTGCTCACGCCCACGACGATCGTACCGCCGTTCCCGATCGAGAACCGCTATGTCGCCGAATGCGACGGCAAGCGGTTCGACAATTACATCGAGTGGCTCGGCATCGTCTCCGCCATCACGCTCGCCTGCTGCCCGTCCCTGTCGCTGCCCTGCGGCTTCACCGCATCCGGACTGCCGGTCGGCGTGCAGGTGGTTGCCACTCCCCGCGGCGATGCCGAGGTGATCGCGGGTGCAAAGGTGCTGGAGGATATTCTGGGCGTGCGTGGGACGACGCCGATCGATCCGAGGGTAAAGAAGTAAAGCCTCGCTTCGCGCGTCGACGCAGTGCTGCCTGGCTATTTGGCGATCGGGCAGGAGCCGGGATCGTTGCAGCGAGGAGGCGGCGACTGCGTTGTGCCGATCGCGTCCTCGGAGGCAGGCCCTTCCGTTCCGTTCCGAACGGCGGAGACGCGCCAGCGGTATGTCGTCTGCGGTGTAAGGCCGGAATCTGCAAAGCTCGCGCCCGTCACCTCGCCAATCCTCTGGAACGCACCATCGGTCCCCGCACGCCAAACCCGATAGGCAGTCACGCCGTCCACCGGCAACCAAGCGAGGTCGATGCCGGTGTCCGACGCATCGATCGCCGTGACCCACTGAGGTGCGGACAGGGATGACGCGGTCGCGTCGTCCGACGCCGGGCTGCCCGCCGTGAGTGCGTCCAGCATGGCTTTGATCGCCCTGATCTGCGATCCGGACTTCGTCACGTAGCTGTCTTCATGGTCGACATAGCTCCACCAATCCCAGCACGCCTGCGGATTGCCTGGCAGATATGGGCTGGCCTTCGTCTGCGGATAGAGGACGATCAGGTGATTGGTATCGGCCCACGCATTGTAGCCGGCCTCGTCGACGAACCGGCGGCCGATGTCGCCGACATCCTGCTTACATCCGTGGAGCGCGACGTGGACGCGACACGGGGCGCCCTGCTCGCAATCCTGAGGCACGAACACGTAACCGGTGTCGCCCATGCTCAGCGCGTCGGGCACATCCGGCCCGGTATAGACGGATTGATCAAAGCTCTTCACCGAGCCCGCAAGCTGCGCGGGATTGGGCCGATTCAAGCGCCCGTAGATGTGCTGCAGGATGATGCCAGCCTGATCGTAGCCGCATTGGTCGATATAGGGCTCGGCGTTGCCCTTGCAGTCGTTGAGACCAGGAGCGTCCTGTCTGGTCACGACGAACGAGTGGCCCGCGCCGAGCGCGGTCTGGTAGAACAGGTTGCCGCGATTGGCATCACCCATATAGTGCCGATAGAAATCGGCGGTCGCGTCGGTCGCCGCCTTGTCGACGACCGCGTCATTGTAGCCGTGAAAGAGATAGATCTTCTGCCTCTTCACATTGCTGAGCGGATCGATCTCGCCCGCCGCTGCCTTCGCATCGGCCTTTGCCGTGAAATCGCTCGTATGCAGATCCGTCGCGGGCCCTTTCATGCAGGCACCCGTGGCCCGCCAGATCGGCCCCCAGTACCCTGTGACGGCATCGAACGCGTCCGCCTTGGCGCACCAATAAGGGCCGCCCGCAACCACGCCGACGCCCTTGATGACCGACGACCAGGCCGTGCCGAACTGCACAGCCATGAATGCGCCTGACGAAATCCCTGAAATCGAGCTCTCACCGATCGGAGCCTGATAGCTGCGCAGCCCTGCGGGCTCGGCAGCAAGCGGCGACACGCCGATGACGGCAGCGACGATCAAAGTGACGATGTATCGTTGCGAAACGGCCACGCGCATGACGGCCTCGCCAAATCGACTAAAACTCAATCTCTGGTATTACAACTTGAGATCAGCAATCTACGCAAGCGCAAACTTTCGGCAGGTCGCGACCAACGTCATCGTCCCGTCGCCTGCGCCTCGAGGCTTCGGCTATAGCGAGACATCGCGAAGCAGAAGGCGAAATAGATCACGGCGATGAAGATGTAGACCTCGACCGAAAACTGCTGCCAGGCGGGATCGATGATTGCGGTCTTGGCTGTCGTCAGCAGGTCGAAGATGCCGATGATCAGGACGAGGCTGGTGTCCTTGAAGAAGGCGATGAAGGTATTGACCAGCGGCGGGATGACGTGGCGGATGGCCTGCGGCAGGATGATCAGCCGCTGCTTGCGCCAGTAGGATAGCCCGAGCGCGTCGGCGGCCTCATATTGCCCGCGCGGCACGGCCTGGAGACCGCCGCGGATCACTTCGGCAAGATAGGCGCCGGCGAACAGGATGATTGCGATCTGCGCGCGGAGCAGCTTGTCGATGTTGAAGCCGCCGGGCATGAATAGCGGAAACATCACGCTTGCCATGAACAAGAGGCTCACCAGCGGTACGCCGCGGATCAGTTCGACATAGAGCACGCAGAGCGAGCGGATCGCCGGCAATTTGGAGCGTCGGCCGAGCGCCACCAGGATACCGAGCGGGAAGCCGAAGGCGAGGCCAAAGGTCGCCAGGATCAGCGTCACCGGCAATCCGCCCCAGCGGTCCTGCGAGACGAAGGACAGCCCGAAGACGCCGCCCCACATCAACACGCTGATTAGCGCGAGCGCGGCGATCCAGACATAGACGAGCTCGCGCCGCCACCACGCGCGGCGGGTCGAGACGTAGAACAGCGCGATGAAGAGCAGGACCGCGAGCGCCGGCCGCCACTGCTCGTCGAACGGATAGGTGCCGAACAGGATGAAGCGGTACTTTTCGGGGATGACGGCCCAGCAGGCGCCGACGCCGCGCGCCGCGCGGCAAGCACTGGAGTCATTCGGAGGCGTCAGCCAGACCGCGTTCGCAATGCCCCATTGCACGAAGCTGATCACGCCCTTGGCGAGCACTGCGAAGAGCACGAGCGTGATGATCACATTCGGGATTGAGGAGAACAGGTTGGCGCGCACCCAGCGCAGCACGCGGTTGCCGGATTGCGGCCGGCGGACAGTGCGCGGAACGTCAGTGATCGCCGTCATCGTCAGCGCTCCACCAGCGCGATGCGCGCGTTGTACCAGTTCATGAAGAAGCTGATCGACAGGCTGATGGTCAGGAACACCGCCATGATCAGCGCAATCGCCTCGATCGCCTGCCCGGTCTGGTTCAGCGTGGTGTTGGCGATCGAGACCACGTCCTGGTAGCCGATCGCAACCGCGAGCGAGGAGTTCTTGGTGAGGTTGAGATACTGGCTCGTCATCGGCGGCACGATGACGCGCAGCGCCTGCGGCAGGATGATCTGCCGCAGCATGAAGCTGCGGCGCAGGCCGAGCGCGTTGGCGGCGTCCCACTGTCCCCGCGGCACCGACTGAATGCCGCTGCGCACGATCTCGGCGATGAAGGCCGAAGTGTAGGTCACGAGCGCGATCAGCAGCGCAAAATATTCCGGCGCGAGCGTCAACCCGCCGACGAAGTTGAAGCCGCGCAGCTCGGGCCAGGCGATGGTCCAGCGCACACCGAGCTGCCACGACAACAGCGCCGGCAGCGCGACGATGAGGCCGAGCGCAAAAGGCCAGGCCGGCCGAGGCCTGCCGTCGAGCATCTGCTGCGCGATCAGAGCCCGCCTTATGACGTAAAACACGACCGCGCCGGCAAGGGCGGTGCCGAGTACCCAAAGCTGCCCCTCGCCGATCGGGATCGACGGCAGAATCAGACCGCGATTGGACAGGAAGACACCCTCGATCGGCCGCCATGCAGCGCGCGCGGCCGGTAGCGCCTGCATCAGCACGTACCAGAACAGGAGCTGCAACAGCAGCGGGATGTCGCGCAGCACCTCGACATAGACGGCAGCGAGCCGCGACAGCAGCCAGTTGGCCGATAGGCGCGAGATGCCAATCAGCGTTCCCAGGATCGTCGCGAGCACGATGCCGATGACGGCGACGCGCAAGGTGTTGGCGACACCGACGACGAACGCCCAGAAGTAGGTGTCCTTCGGGCTGTAGGCGAGCAGGCTGTCGGCGATCGGCATGCCGGCCTCGCGGCCGAGGAACGCAAAGCCGGTGGAGATGCGGCGCGCCGAGAGATTGTGAACGGTGTTGGACCAGAGGAAGGCGATGATGGCGAGGGCAATGCCGACGACGAGGATCTGCCACAGCAGGCCCTTGAGCTGCGGGCCTCCCAGCGCGAGCGAGAATGTCCGGCGCGGCGGCGGTCTGGGGCTATCGGTCGTCACAGCACAAAAATCCTCAAAGCGCTTTGAAAGCAGCGATTTCCGGCCATGCGCCTCGTTGGCGCGCATCAACTGTTGCACCAATCGGCGATATATGCAACAAATGTTTCATGGCCGAGCCAGCGAAATCCTCACCCCTGAGCGAACTCTGCAGCGCATTGCCATCGCTCCCGATGCGGCTGCAGGAGGTCGGACGTTTTGTCGCGGCCAATGACTACGACGCCACCACCCGCTCGATGCGCGATCTCGCGGCCGAAGCCGGCGCCGACCCTGCCGCATTCACGCGGCTTGCCAAGGCGATCGGCTATTCCGGCTGGGACGCGTTACGCGCGGCGCTGACCGAAGCGCGACGGCCGTCGCAGACCTCGCCCTTCTCGGGCCGCGCCAAAGGGCGCCGCCACGGTCCGAATTCCGACGTCGCGCTGATCAGCGACAAGCTCGAAGCGGAAGCTTTGGGCCTGCCGCGGATCTCGGCCTCCTCGGTGGCCGATGCCGCAAAGGCATTGCACGACGCCAAGCGCATCTGGATTGCCGGCTTCCGAAGCTGCCGCAGTGTTGCGGAGCTCCTGAACTATGAGCTGCGGCTGTTCCGCGCGGGTGAGGTGCAGATCGTCGGCGGCTCCGGCCCTGACGATCTCGACATCGGCGCCTTCCGTGCCGGCGAAGCGGTCGTCGTGATCGGCTTCACGCCCTACACGGGCGCAAGCGTTCGTGTTGCCCAGGCCGCCTATCGCGCCGGCGCGACGCTGATCTCGATCGCGGACAGCGTTGCGGCACCGATGGCCGAAGGCGCGGACCATGTGCTGCTGTTTGAAGCTGCGTCTTCGCCCGGATTCTTCCCGAGCCTCACCGGCGCGATCGCGATCGCGCAGTCGCTCGCCGCGGTGACGTTCTCGCTCGGCGGCGCAGCTGCGAAGAAGCGCCTCCAGGACACCGAGGCGCGATTGACCGCTACCTCCATCTACGTATCAGAGAAAGGTTGAGCCATGGGCACCCGCACGAGCCACGTGCTGCACCGTTCGTTGCGCGAGACGCCGCCGAAGGCAATCGGCGGCGAAGGCGTTTACCTCTTCGCCGAGGACGGACGGCGCGTGATCGACGCCTCCGGAGGCGCCGCCGTCTCCTGCCTCGGCCATCAGCATCCGCGCGTGATCGCGGCGCTGGCGAAGCAGGCCTCGACACTGGCCTATGCGCACACCGCATTCTTCTCTTCCGAGGCGGCGGAGCGGCTGGCCGAGACGCTGGTCGGCGATGAGCCCGGCGGGCTCGCCTACGCCTATTTCGTCAGCGGCGGGTCGGAAGCGATCGAAGCCAGCATCAAGCTCGCGCGGCAATACTTCATCGAGCGCGGCGAGCCGCAACGGCAACACTTCATCGCGCGGCGCCAGAGCTATCACGGCAACACGCTCGGCGCACTCGCCGCCGGCGGCAACGCCTGGCGCCGCGAACCCTATGCGCCGCTGCTGTCCGGCGCCTTCAGCCATGTGACGCCGGCCTTTGCCTATCACGAGAAGCACGACAACGAGTCCGATGCAGCGTTCGTGGCACGGCTGGCCGCCGAACTCGAAGCCGAGTTCCAGCGGCTCGGTCCCGACACCGTCGCAGCCTTCCTTGCCGAGCCGGTCGTCGGCGCCACCGCCGGTGCCGTCACTGCGCCGGATGGCTACTTCAAGGCGGTGCGCGAGATCTGCAACCGCCATGGCGCGCTGCTCATCCTCGACGAAGTTATGTGCGGCATGGGCCGCACCGGCACCACGCATGCCTGGCAGCAGGAAGGCATCGCGCCCGACATCCAGGCGATCGCCAAGGGTCTTGGCGGCGGCTATCAGCCGATCGGCGCGATGCTCGCAAGCGGCAAGATCGTCGACACGATCCGCGCCGGAAGCGGTGCGTTTCAGCACGGCCACACTTATCTCGCCCATCCCCTCGCCTGCGCCGCGGCACTCGCCGTGCAGGAGGTGATCCGCGAGGACGCCCTGCTCGACCAGGTCAGGGAGCGCGGACGTCAGCTCGAGCAGCGGCTGACCGAGCGCTTTGGCAATCACCGCCATGTCGGCGATATCAGGGGCCGCGGCCTGTTCTGGGCGATCGAGCTCGTCGCCGATCGCGCGACGCGCACCTCGTTCGATCCGGCGCTCAAGCTGCATCAGAAGATCAAGGCCGCCACCTTCGCCGAGGGGCTCGGCTGCTATCCCGGCGGCGGCACCGTGGATGGCGTCCGCGGCGACCATGTGTTGCTGGCGCCGCCCTACATCGCCTCGGCGGGCGAGATCGACCTGATTGTCGACAAGCTCGGCACGGCCGTCGACAACGTCTTGCGTAGTGTCAATCAGTGAGGGGAGAGTAGCATGATGAGGAACGTGATTATCGCGGCGGGCTTGCTTGCGGCTTCGGGCAGCGTGGCGTCGGCTGCGACGCTGGACACGGTGAAGAGCCGCGGCACGCTGGTGTGCGGCGTCAGCGCCGGCTTTGCCGGCTTCTCCGCGCCGGACTCGCAGGGCAATTACAAGGGCCTCGACGTCGACTACTGCCGCGCGCTCGCCGCCGGCGTGTTAGGGGATCCCAACAAGGTGCGCTATGTCGCGCTGACCGCGCAGAACCGCTTCACCGCGCTGCAATCGGGCGAGATCGACGTGCTTTACCGCAACTCGACGCAGACCTATTTGCGCGGTGTCACGCTGGGCTTGCGGCAGGGACCGATCAACTTCTACGACGGCCAGGGCTTTGTCGTGAAAAAGGACCTCGGCGTGAAGGAGCTGAAGGATCTCAAGGGCGCCACCGTCTGCGTCGCGCAGGGCACCACCCATGAGGTGACGCTCGGCGATTACGGCCGCGCCAACGGCATCGACTGGAAGCCGCTGGTGTTCGACCGCGTCGACACCATGTACCAGACCTTCTTCGGCGGCCGCTGCGATGCCATGACCCAGGATGCCTCGGCACTGGCCGGCGCGGTCACGACCGCCGCGCCAAACCCGGCCGACTATGTCGTGCTACCGCAGACCATCAGCAAGGAACCGCTCGGACCCTTTACCCGCAATGGCGACGAAGTCTGGAGCGACATCATCACCTGGCTGCATTACGGGCTGATCGAGGCGGAAGAGCTCGGCGTGACGCAGGCCAATGTCGAGGAGATGGCAAAGTCGCAGACGCCCGCGGTGCAGCGGCTGTTAGGTACCTCCGGCGATCTCGGCTCGCGGCTTGGGCTGGACAACAAGTGGCTGGCCACGGCGATCAAGGCGACCGGCAACTACGGCGAGATCTACGAGCGCAACGTCGGCAAAGGCAGCCCGCTGAAGCTCGAGCGCGGCCTCAACGGCCTCTGGAGCAAGGGCGGCTTGATGTACGCCATTCCGTTCAAGTAAAGAATTTTGCCTCGCCCCGTTCTTAGGGGGAGAGGTCGACCGCGTAGCGGTCGGGTGAGGGGCGCTTCCGCGAGTCCATCTCTCACCTTTTCGTATGGATAGAGCCCCTCACCCCAACCCTCTCCCCGTAAGAACGGGGAGAGGGATGAGAAGGCAGCAACGAAACCTCATGCGCATCACCCTGATCCACGCCCTCAAGCATTCCATCGCGCCGATCGAGTCGGCCTTTGCGCGTCTTTGGCCGGAGGCGCGACTGATGAACCTGCTCGACGACAGCCTGTCGGCGGATCTGGCGCGCGACGGCGCGCTCACCGACGCCATGACCGACCGGTTCCTTGCGCTCGGGGATTATACCGTCGCGACCGGGGCTGACGCGATCCTGTTCACCTGCTCGGCCTTCGGGCCCTGCATCGAGGCGGTTGCGCGCGCGCATGCGCCGAAGCCGGTCCTGAAACCGAATGAAGCAATGATCGAGCAGGCGGTGACGATGGGCCGGCGCATCGGCCTGCTCTCGACCTTCCCGCCGACGTTGCAATCGATGCCGCTGGAGTTTCCCGCCTCTGTCGAGATCGTACCGAAGCTCGCCGAAGGCGCGCTCGCCGCGCTCGATCGCGGCGACCGCGCCACGCACGACCGCCTGATTGCGGAAGCCTCAAAAGACCTGCGCGACTGCGACGTGATCGCGCTCGCCCAATTCAGCATCGCGTCCACCGCGCCGCTGGTTGCGGATGCGACCGGCAAGCCGGTGGTGACGACGCCTGACAGCGCCGTGCTGAAACTGATGAAGCTGTTGTCGGCGACGCGCTAGTCGGCTTTGCCGCGGCGCACTCCCTTGATCGCGACCTCCAGCGCGAGCTTGGTCTCGGCGACGAAATCCTCGACCAGCTCCTCGCGCGTGGTATGCGCCGACCGGCCGGTGAGCATGCCCTGCTCGGCCAACATCACCACGCCGTGCAGCGCGGCCCAGATCTTCAGCGCATGGCGCTCGCGCAAATAGCCGACGGCCGGCGCCTCCAGCGCCTCGATCACGAGCGCGAAGGTCTCGTTGGTTGCCGCGTGCAACTCGCTCCCCGCGTCCGCACAGGAGACGGTGCGCGAGGCGAACATCAGCCGGTAGATGCCGTTGCGGCGCAGGCCGAAATCCAGCGTGGCCTGGGCGAGCCGCGAAAGCCTCGACTGCTTCGATGGCTTCGCCATGGCCTCGCGCAGCACAGCGGTGAATTGCCGGAAGGCTTCCGCCGTCACCGCGGCGAGCAGCGCCTCGCGGTCGGCGAAATGACGATACGGCGCAGGTTGCGACACGCCGAGTTCCTTCGCCAGTGCCTTGATGCTGATCGCCTCCGCCCCGCCCTGCTCGGCCTCGCGCAGGGCGGCCTTGATCAGGGCATCACGAAGATCGCCATGGTGATAGGCGTTTTGCGGCTTGCGGGCGAGTTGCGTCGGCATGTTGAGCGGAAACCTATAAGTTTGCGCTTGACAGGGAAAGCCCGTCCGCAATGTAATATACTATAACTTAACCTCGCGGTGAACGCCGCGGACAAAAATCAATTGAGGAACGCGCCCGGCCCCGCATGGGGTCTGCATGCGCATCACCGAGGGAGCTTAGATGGCAGAACGACTGAGGGTTCACGTCGATCCCGAAAAGTGTCAGGGGCACGCACGCTGCAAGGCGCTGGCGCCGGAACTGTTCGAGCTTGACGAATACGGCAATGCGCATGAGGTCGGCGACGGCACCGTGCCGGCCGGCCTTGAAGACAAGGCCTGGCTTGCCAAATCCAACTGTCCGGAAATCGCAATCGAAGTGACCGAGGAGTAGTGCGCCGCACGCCTGCGTTCTTCCGTGAACACAAGCCCCAAGGATCCAGAGATGTCCGACGTCAGCCAACCCGCCGCCCATCCGCCCGTCACCGATTGGCTCCACGATTTTGATCACACCGATCCGCGCTGGACGGAAGATCCCTTCCCGATCTGGGACCAGATGCGTGCCGCAAGCCCTGTCGTGCACACCGAGCGCTTTCTCGGCTGCTATTTGCCGACGACCTACGAAGCGGTGCGGCAGATCGCCAACGACACCGACAGCTTCTCCTCGCGTCGCATCATCGTTCGCGATGAACGGCCCGAAGTCGCCAAGAACGCGGCGCCGCCGATCACCTCCGATCCGCCGGACCACAAGCCGGCCAAGCAATTGCTGCTGCCGCCGTTCACGCCGGATGCGATGAAGAAGCTCGAGCCGCGCGTCCGCGCCATCTGCAACGAGCTGATCGACGAATTCATCGCCGACGGCAAGGTCGACGCCGCCGCGCGATACACCAAGCACATCCCGGTGCGCGCGATCGCCCACATGCTCGGCATCCCCGAGAGCGACGGCGACCTCTTCATCAAGTGGATCCACATGATCCTCGAGCTGAGCATCAAGAACGAGATGATGCTGAAGCAGGCGGCCGAGGAGATGACCAACTATTTCGCCGGCCATGTCGAAGCGCGCAAGAAGGCGCCGGGCGACGACCTGATCTCCTATCTCCTCAACGCACGTGACAGGAACGGGCAGCCGCTCGATGACTCCCACATCTACGGCTCGCTGCGGCTGCTCCTGATCGCCGGCATCGACACCACCTGGAGTGCGATCGGCTCCTCGCTCTGGCACCTTGCAAAGACGCCTGGAGACCGCGAGCGCCTGATCGCCGAGCCCGAGCTGATGCCGATCGCTGTCGAGGAACTCTTGCGCGCCTATTCGCCAGTGACGATGGCGCGCGAGGTGATGAAGGAGACGACCATCGCCGGCTGTCCGGTCAAGCCGGGCAACATGGTGCTGCTGTCCTTCCCCGCCGCCAACCTCGACCCCAAAATGTTCCCCGATGCCGACAGGGTCGTGCTCGATCGCCGGGAGAACCGCCATGCCGCCTTCGGCCTCGGCATCCACCGCTGCGTCGGTTCCAACCTGGCGCGGATGGAGATGCAGGTCGCAATTGAGGAATGGTTGAAGCGAATCCCGGACTTCCGGCTCAACCCGGCCGGCACCGTGACCTGGTCGCAAGGGACCGTGCGCGGCCCCCGCCAGTTGCCATTTCTGCTCGGAAAGGCCATGTAGCCTCCAGACAGAAAATGTTCTGGGAGGCCGGTGATGACAGACCAAGCAATCGAGCCGGCCTCCGAGCGATTCGACATTGCCGACGCCGAACGCCGCATCAAGGCGATCTTCATCGGTTCGATCGGCAACCTCGTCGAATGGTACGATTTCTACGCCTATACGGCGTTCGCGCTGTATTTCGCGCCGGCGTTCTTCCCCGGCGACGATCCTGTCGTCCAGCAACTGAACGTCGCCGTCGTGTTCGCGGCGACCTTCCTGATGCGCCCCTTGGGCGGCTGGTTCTTCGGCTATCTCGCCGATCATTTCGGACGCCGGATCTCGCTGACGCTCTCCGTCGTCTTCATGTGCTTTGGCTCACTGATCATCGCGGTGACGCCGACCTATGCCTCGATCGGTCTTGCCGCCCCAGCGATCCTTGCGGTCGCGCGCGTGATCGAGGGCTTAAGTCTCGGCGGCGAATATGGCGCCAGCGCCACCTATTTGAGCGAGGTCGCCGATCCCAGGCATCGCGGCTTCTATTCGAGCTTTCAGTACGTCACCCTGATCGGCGGACAGCTCACCGCGATCATCGTGCTGTTGCTCTTGCAAAAGGTGTTCCTCACGCCCGAGGAGCTGAAGGCCTGGGGTTGGCGCATTCCGTTTGCGATCGGTGCAATGCTGGCGATCTTCGCCGCGGTGATGCGGCGCGGCCTGCATGAGACCGAGGCGTTCGAGGAAGCCAAGAAGGTCGTGAAGCCGACCGGCTCCATCGCAAACCTCCTGAAATATCCGCGGGAGCTGTTGCTGGTGGTGGGACTGACCGCGGGCGGTACCGCGGCATTCTACACCTTCACCACCTACATGCAGACCTTCGTCAAGCTCTCGGTCGGGCTCACCGAGGACCAGACCACCTTCGTGATCTTCGGCACGTTGATCTTCGCGACCATCCTGCAACCGATCTATGGCGCGATCTCCGACAAAATCGGACGCAAGCCGCTGCTGATCTTCTTCGGCGTCGCCGGCACGCTCGCAACCGTCCCGCTGCTGATGACGCTGAAGGAGACGAAATCGCCCTTCATGGCATTCGTGCTGATCTGCTGCGCCTGGCTGTTCGTCGCCGGCTACACCTCGATCAACGCGGTGGTGAAGGCCGAGCTGTTCCCGACCAATGTCCGCGCGCTCGGCGTGGGGCTACCCTATGCGATCACGGTCTCCCTGTTCGGCGGCACGGCGCCGGCGATCGCACTCTACTTCAAGACCATCGGGCACGAGGAGTGGTTCTATTACTATCTCAGCGGCATCATCTGCCTCTCGCTGATCATCTATGCTACGATGCGCGACACCAAGCATGCCTCCGCGATGCATCGTCACGAGTAGACATCGTTACGAGTAGATGTCACGAGTAGACATTGCCACGAGTAGATCATGGCTGACGAGAACGAGCCGCCGCCCGAAAGCAAGCTGACGCGGACCAAGGAGAAATGGGCGCGCGAGGGCCGCTTCCTCACCGGCAGGATCGCACGCCCGGAAGATCAGCGCCTGCCGCCCGGACAGCATCTCACCAAGGACTGGCCCGTGCTCGATCTGGGCCTCACACCGGAAATCTCGCCGGAACGCTGGCGGCTCGACGTCTATGGCGCGGTCGAAAACCCGGTGTTCTGGACGTTTGCGGAATTCACGGCGCAGAAGCAGGCGCAATTCACCTCCGACATCCATTGCGTGACGACCTGGTCGCGCTACGACAACCAGTGGGAGGGGCTTGCGACGCGCGAGCTGCTGGCGGCCTGCCAGCCGCGCGATGATGCGCGCTTCGTCGTGCTGCATTCCTATGACGGCTACACCACCAATCTGTCGCTGGAGGATTTCGCCGCTGAGGGCGCCCTGCTCGCCCATAGCTGGTCGGGCGAGCCGCTGTCCGAGGAACATGGCGGTCCAGTGCGGCTCGTCGTGCCGCATCTTTATTTCTGGAAGAGCGCCAAATGGCTTCAGGCGATCGAGTTTCTGACCGAGGATGCGCCCGGCTATTGGGAAGTCCGTGGCTATCATAACCGCGGCGATCCCTGGACTGAAGAACGCTATTCCGGGGACTGACATTCCCACCTCTCCCGTTGGGAGAGGTGGACGCCAACGTCGAGGAGATACCCATGCCGATGGAGCGCTTTCAATTCACAGGCGAAGGCGGCCATCTGCTGGCGGCCGCGCTGGAGTTGCCGGAGGGTGAACCTGCGGCTTACGCGCTGTTTGCGCACTGCTTCACCTGCGGCAAGGACGTGCTGGCCGCACGCCGGATCGCGGTCGCTCTCGCAGCAAAAGGCATCGCCGTGCTGCGCTTCGATTTCACCGGGCTTGGCTCGAGCGAAGGCGACTTCGCCAACTCCACCTTCTCCTCCAACGTTGCCGATCTCGTGCACGCCGCCGATCATCTGCGCGCAACACGAAAGGCGCCAGCGATCCTGATCGGCCATAGCCTCGGTGGCGCTGCGATCCTGGCGGCAGCCGGAAAGATTCCGGAGCCCAAGGCGGTGGTGACGATTGCTGCGCCATCCGACCCAGCGCACGTCACCGGGCTATTCAGGGAACATCTGAACGACATCCGTACGCAGGGCGAGGTCGAGGTGTCGCTCGCAGGGCGGCCCTTCCGCATCAAGCGCGAATTCCTCGACGACATCGTCGAGCACGAGTTGATGAAGGATATCACGGGCTTGCACAAGGCGCTGCTGGTGATGCATTCGCCCGTCGACGACACCGTCGGCATCGACAATGCGACGAAGATCTTCGTCTCGGCGAAACATCCGAAGAGCTTCGTCTCGCTCGACCACGCCGATCATCTGCTCAGCAAGGCGAGCGATGCCGTTTATGTCGCCGACGTGATCGCGGCCTGGGCGAGCCGCTATGTCGAAGCTGCAAGACCGGCGAAAGTGGCAGGCCTCCCCGAGGCGCCGCGCCAGGTCATCGTACAGGAGACCCGCAAGAGCAAGTTCAACCAGTTGATCTCCGTCGGGCCGCATCGGCTGGTGGCCGACGAGCCGGTCGCGGCCGGCGGCGAGGATGCCGGCCCCGGCCCCTATGATTTCCTGCTCGCTGGCCTTGGCGCCTGCACGTCCATGACCATGCGGCTCTATGCCGACCGCAAATCGCTGCCGCTCGATCGCGTCACGGTGACGCTGAAGCACGCCAAGATCTACGCGAAAGATTGCGAAGAATGCGAGACCCGCGACGGCATGCTCGACCAGATCGACCGCGTGATCGCGATGGACGGCGCACTCGATGCCGAGCAGCGCAAGAAGCTGATGGAGATCGCCGACAAGTGCCCGGTGCACCGGACGCTGACGTCGGAGATCCGGATCGTGACGAAGCCTGCGGACTGAGCGACCGCGCTAGAAGCAAGACGCCATCGTCCGCACGGCCGTGCTGATCTCGCTCTCGCGCCAGGCCGCAAAGCCGAGCAGCAAGCCATGATCGCGCGGCCGGCCGAGCGACAGGGTCGATAACGCCCGCGTCTCGACTCCAGCCTCAACCAGCCGCTTGACCGCTGCCCGGTCTGCGCCGCCGCGCTTGAGGCGTGCAACGAGTTGGATGCCGCCCGAGGGCGTCTCGACCTCAAGAAGGCCACCCAGACGGCGTTCCATCTCGCCGACGAGGTGATTGCGGCGCGCGTGGTAGAGGCGGCGCATCCGGCGAAGGTGTGCGAGGAAGTGTCCATCGATGATGAACTCGGCCAGCGCTTCCTGGATGTGACTGGCCGCGATCAGTCCCATGTGCCGCTGCGCGATCTCCAACGTGTCGCACAGGGCCGGCGGCGCGACGAGATATCCGAGGCGGATGTCCGAGGTCATCACCTTCGAAAAGGTGCCGACATAGAACACGCGGCCGTGGGCATCGAGCCCTTGCAAGGAGGGCACCGGCCGGCTGTCGTAGTGGAATTCGCCGTCGTAGTCGTCTTCGATGATCCAGGTCTTGCCCGGCCGGCTTGCAGCGAGAAATTCGGTGCGGCGGACAAGCGACATCAATCGCCCCGTCGGGTGCTGGTGCGATGGCGTCATGAAGATGAGCCTTGGCGCGACCGTTCCAGCTACCCGCTGCATGCCCTGCTCATCCAGCCCCATGCCGACCACGCGTGCGCCGGAAGCGCGGAAGGCGGCCGTGGCACCCGGATAGCCTGGATCCTCCACCCAGACCTCGTCACCGGGCGTGATAAGCGTGGCGGCAATCAAGGTCAGCGCGGCCTGCGCGCTCGGCAGGATCATCACCTGCGCCGCCGCTACGCGAACGCCCCTGCTGGTCGCAAGATACTGCGCCAAAGCCTCCCGCAGGCGCGGCCGGTTGACCGCTCCGATCTCGCGCCTCGCCGACTGCACGGCGCTGCGGCGCAGGCAACGTGCCCAGATCTCGTTCGGAAACTCCCGGGCGTCGGCGTGGCCGGGCCTTAGCGGTCGCAACGACGCGAGATAAGACATCGGCCAGTCCGTCTCGCGCAACTTGGAGGCCCAGGGCGAGAGCCGGGGCTTTCCGGGCTGCACGCGCGATACGGCGGTGCCTGCTCCCTCGGTCCGTTCGCCGCCATCGACCATCACCACCGGACGCCGCCCGTGCGACATCGCGAGGTAGCCCTCAGCGGCGAGCTGCTCGAACGCGAAGCTGACGGTGTTGCGGGACACGCCGAGATCGCTCGCAAGCCGGCGGCTCGACGGCAGCACACGATCCTTGCCGATCCGACCGCTCGCGATCAGGCGCCTGAGCTGGCCGGTCAATTGCACTACCAGCCCTGCCTCGCCGGATCGCTCCAGCGTGATAAGCCCGGAGATCATTGCATCGGAAACTGGCACCTTAGTTCTTTCCAATCTGGCACTTTTTTAAGTGCCAATTGCGATGCTATCTGCCGGGCTGCGCCGCTTCAAGGATCTTTGCAATGAACGCCTCCCTGTCACCACGCGCAGCCATCGGCCTGTTCCTGATCGTCGTGCTGGCCTGGGGCGTGAACTGGTCGGTGACGAAGCAGCTGGTGCAGTTCGTCCCCCCGCTGTGGAGCGCGGCGATCCGGAGCTGGATCGCGCTCGTCGGCCTGTTCGTGATCCTGCGCGCGAACAACAATCTGGTGATTCCGGATCGACACGACGTCCCCGTGATCCTGAGCGTGGCGCTTTTGCATATGACGCTGTTCTCGACACTGGCCGCCGCCGGCCTGCGCTTCATTCCCGCCAGCAAGGGCATCGTGCTCGGCTATACGACACCGCTCTGGGTCGCGCTCGCGGCACCCCTGCTCGGGAAGGACACATTGAGCGCGCCGAAAGTCGGCGGAGCAATGCTGGGCCTGGCCGGGCTTGCCGTGATCTTGAACCCCTCCTCAATCGACTGGACCAATATCAATGTCCTGATCGGCGCCGGCATGGTGATCCTGGCCGCCATGTGCTGGGCGGCGAACATCATCTATCTCCGATCGCATCATTGGATCGCCTCGCCGCTCCAGCTCCTGATCTGGCAAGTGCTCGTGGCAACGGTGGTGTTGTCGATCACGGCAACGATAACGGACGGCCTGCCGCACGTGGAATGGTCATCGCGGCTCGTCTTGCTGTTCCTGTACTCCGGCCTGATCGGGACCGCGCTGGCCTATTGGGCGATGTCGATGGTCAACAAGAGCATCTCGGCCCTGACGACGTCGCTCGGCACCACGGCGACGCCAATCGTCGGCATTGCCAGTGCCGCCATCCTGCTCGGCGAGCCCATCGACATCAGCCTTGCCGTCGCGGCTACGCTGATCGTTGCCGGCATCGGCCTTGCGACACTCGCCAATCGTCCCCTGCGCAGTCAGGCGACCTTGAGAGGCTGAACGCGGAGCGCGCCGCGTAGACCGGCGGCGGTGCCGAGCAAAATGCCGGCGACCGCGACGAACGAGGCCAGCGCCAGTGTCGAGAGGCCAGTGAGCCCCTGCCCGATCGAGCAGCCGAAGGCCATGACGCCGCCGATGCCCATCAGCGCCGCGCCACCCGCCGAGCGCAGCATGTGGCGCGGCGATGAATAGCCTTCGAGCTGGAAGCGCCCCGTCGCCAGCGCAGTGACGAGGCTGCCGGCGAACACGCCGGCGACCGTGGCGATGCCGAAATTGAGCGTCAGGCCGGTCGAGAGCATGGCGTATTGCAGCGCGTCCGCAATCGGCGCGATGAAGGTCAGCGAGGTCACCGGCACTGGGTTGAAATCGTCAGCGCCGAGGAAGCCGGTGACGTACCAGCCGCCCGCGATCAGGAGACCGACGATGGCGCCTGCCGCAATCTGGCCCGGCGAGCAGCGGAACGCCGCGTGGGCAAAGGCGAACAGCGCCAGCGCGGCCGCGAGCACGGCAGCACCGAGCGTTCGCGAGGCAGCATCGCCGAGCCCGAAAGCAGACAACAGCGCCGGCAGCGAATTCGCGCCCACGGTGGTCTGCGAGGCCTGCACCAGCGCGATGCGCGCCGGCGCGATCAGGCCTTTCAGCGTCATCTGGGCGGCGATCGCCAGCACGATCACGACGACGAAGGAGCGAAGATTGCCGCGGCCGAGCAGCACCAGCGCGCGCGAGCCACAGCCGTTCGACAGCACCATGCCGTAGCCGAACAGGAGCCCGCCAAGGAACAGCACCGGCGCCGAGAAGGTCTGTTGCAGATAGATCGACTTGCCGAGATCGACCGTGCCGCTTCCGGCAAGGAACTGGCTCGCCGCGATCGCGACTGCGATCGCCAGCGCATAGGTGCGGACCAGCCGGCCGTCGCCGTCCGCGAGGTACCCGCGCATGCTGCTCATCAGGCAGAAATCGCTGAGCAGGCCGACGGCGCCGTAGACGAGGCCGATGGCGAGGCCTGCAAGGATGACGAGTTGGGTCGACGATGCCATCGTTACGGCTTCAGGATCACGCGATCGCGCGAGGAACCGGCAACGGCAACGTAAGCCTCTTTGGCGCGCTCAAGCGCATAAATCGCGCCTTCCTTGATCGGAAACGGCTTCAGCTGCCCGCTGGCAAAGCCCGGACCGAGATCGCGCAGCACTGCTCCCGTCGCGGTCGATGACAGGCCGAGCGTGTCGATGCCGACATAGGTGTGCTGGCCACGGTAAAATTCCAGGATGTTGAACTGCACGATGCGGTCGATCGCTGCGATGAGGATCTGGCGGCCACGCAAGGCGAGCGACTTGTGCGCGGCCTGGAAGTAGGGATCGCCGACCGTGTTGAAGACGATGTCCGCCCCCTTGCCGCCGGTCACTTCGCGTACGCGCGCGGCGACATCGGTGGCGGAAGAGTCGATCACCTCGACGGGCGCGTTGGTATGGCCTTCATAGGCCTCCGCCTTGCGCCCCACGCCGATCACGCGCGCGCCCTGCCAGGTCGCGATCTGCACGGCGGCCTGGCCGACCTTGCCGTTAACGCCCATCACCAGCACGGTCTCGCCCTGCTTCGGCAGGCCAGCGCGACGAAAACCTTCCATTGCGGTGACGAAGGGCACGCCGATGCCGGCGGCTTCCTCCCAGGACAGCGCCTTGGGCTTTTCCACCACGGCATCAAGCTCGACGACAAGATGGGTGGCGTGGGTGCCGTCGCGGCGGATGCCGAGGTCGCCAGAGGAGCCGAGCACCTCGCGGCCGATCGTGCCGGCCGGGCCGTCGATGACGACGCCGGCATAATCACGGCCGGGCGTTCGCGGAAACACGGCATAGGGCATCAAGCCGGTCGCAGCCTTCACGTCGGACGGGTTGACGGCGGCGGCCTTCACTTCGATCAGGACGTCGTTGGCGCCGCGGGCGAGCGCGTGATGCTCGACGCGAGGCGCAAGCGCCGCTGCATTCTCGGCCTTGGCATTGAGGCGCACGCAGCGCGCTTCGACGGTTTTGCTATCGGTTGCCGACATCGAAAGACCCACGATTTCTCGCGGGCCTTGTCGCCTTTGGGGCCGGTCAAGTCAATCCTTCGGACGCTTGTCGAAGAGGCGCTTCGCCTTGCCGAGCGATCGCTCCAGCGTAGCCGGCGCGACCGCCCGCACCTTGGCGGTGATGCCGATGGTGTTCTTGATGTGAGTCGATATACGCTCGGCGTGGTCGACGAGCCCGCGGCCGTCCCAGCTTTCGGGGCGCGCCTCCGCGATGATGGTCAGCTCATCCATCCGGCCCTCGCGGGTCAGTTCCATGATGAAGTGGCCTCCGCACCACTCGGTCGCGAGCAGCACCTCCTCGATCTGGGTCGGGAACAGGTTGACGCCGCGCAGGATGATCATGTCGTCCGAACGCCCCGTCACCTTCTCCATCCGCCGCATCCCCGGCCGCGCTGTGCCGGGCAGGAGGCGCGTGAGATCGCGGGTGCGATAGCGGATCACCGGGAAGGCTTCCTTGGTGAGGGAGGTGAAGACCAGCTCGCCCTTTTCGCCGTCGGGCAGCACGGCGCCGGTCTCGGGATCGATCACCTCGGGGTAGAAGTGATCCTCCCAGATGTGCAGACCGTCCTTGGTCTCGATGCATTCCTGCGCGACGCCCGGACCGATCACTTCAGACAGGCCATAGATGTCGGTCGCATCCATGTCGAAGGCCTCTTCGATCTCGCCGCGCATCGCGTTGGTCCAGGGCTCGGCGCCAAAAATCCCGACCTTGAGCGAGCATTGGCGCGGATCAAGCTTCTGGCGCTTGAACTCGTCGAGGATCGCCAAGACGTAGCTCGGCGTCACCGTGATGATGTCAGGCCGGAAATCGTTGATAAGCTGCACCTGCCGCTCGGTCATGCCGCCGGAAATCGGCACCACGGTGCAGCCGAGCTTCTCCGCGCCGTAATGGACGCCGAGGCCGCCGGTGAAGAGGCCATAGCCATAAGCGTTGTGGATGATCATGCCGGTGCGGCCACCAGCGGCACGGATCGAGCGCGCCATCACCTCTGACCAGGTGTCGATATCGGCCCTCGTGTAGCCGACGACGATCGGCTTGCCCGTCGTGCCCGAGGAGGCATGCACGCGCACCAGCTTTTCGCGGGGGACCGCGAACATGTTGAAAGGATAGTTGTCGCGCAGATCCGTCTTCACCGTAAACGGAAACTTTGCGAGATCGGACAGCTCTTTGAAATCGGACGGATGCACGCCGGCCTTGTCGAAGGCCTTGCGATAATGCGCGACGTTGTCGTAGGCGTGCTTCAGCGACCAGCCCAGGCGCTGCGTCTGCAACGCCATGATCTCGTCGCGCGAGGCGCGCTCGTGCGCGTCCATCTCGGCACTATAGGCGTTTCCACCTGCCTTCAGCCTGGTCAGAGCCATCCTCGCTTCCCCACATCATTTGTTTGTTCTTGTGTTCACTGATCTTGCGTCGGCAGCCACGTGCCGCGAATGACACGCGAATGCCCACGGAATTCGGCGATGACGATGTCGCCGGCGGTGACGCGCACGTCATAGATGCCGGAACGGCCGCTGCGGGCGACTTCGCGTGCTCTTGCGACGAGACGATCGCCAAGCCTGCCTGGCTTGATGAAAGTGATCTGCCCCTGCGCCGCGACCACGCGTTCATTGTGCGAGTTGCAGGCGAACGCGAAGGCGGAATCGGCAAGCGTGAAGATGAAGCCACCATGGGCAATGCGCTGGCCGTTGACCATGTCCGGCCGCACCGTCATCGCCAGCGTCGCAAAGCCCGGGCCGATCTCGACGATCTCCATGCCGAGATCTTTCGAGGCGTCGTCCTCCGCCCACATCGCATCGGCGCAGGCGCGGGCGATGTCTTCCGGTGACAGGGCTGCTTTGACATTCACTTGCGTCTCCCACCTGTTCTTTTGCGCGCGATGTTCTGCCGATCGCTCAAGACTGTCAAATAATGCGACGCATTTGCATCATCAGGTTCTGATGCAGCCCCTCAGACATGGTCGTAGTCGACCACGACCCGCTCGGACGAGGGTTTTGCCTGGCAGGTCAGTACGAACCCCGCCTTCAGCTCCCAGGGCTCCAGCGAATAGTTGATGTCCATCGGCGCCTCGCCCTCGACCAGCTTGGCGCGGCAGGTCGAGCACATGCCGCCCTTGCAGGCGAAGGGCAGATCGACGCCGGCGCGCAGCGCGGCATCGAGGATCGCTTCGTCCTCGGCGACCGGAACATCGCGGCGCTTGCCGTCGATGATCAGCGACGCGATGGCCTTCGGCGGCGCATCGGCTGCGACCGCCTTCTTCGGACGCGGCTTGCCGCCGAACTCGGACACGAAACGTTCGACGTGAATGCGATCATCCGCAATGCCGAGATCGCGGCAGGTCGCCTCGATCTCCTCGCTCATGCCAGACGGACCGCAGACGAAGACGTGATCGACGCTTGCGGCCGGGACCAGCGAGCGCAGCAGCACCCTCACCTTCTCGCCGTCGAGCCGGCCATGCAGGATCGGGATATCCTGCTCCTCGCCCGAGATGACGTGGAAGATCGAGAGGCGATCGATGAAGCGGTCCTTGAGTTCCTCGAGCGCCTCCAGGAACATGATGTTGTCGGTCGCCCGGTTGCCGTAGAACAGGAAGAAGCGGCTCTTGGGCTCGCGCGCCAGCACGCCCTTGACGATCGACAGGATTGGCGTGATGCCGGAGCCTGCGGCAAAGCCGACATGGACACGCGCGGTGTCGCCTTGCGGGATCGCACCGAAGCGGCCGGTCGGCGTCATCACGTCGAGCTCGTCGCCGCACTTCAATTCGTCGGCCACCCAATTCGAAAACGCGCCGCCGTCGACCTTCTTCACGGCGATGCGAAGCTCGCCGTCGTCAGGACCCGAGCAGATCGAATAGGAGCGGCGCACCTCCTCGCCTTCGAGCATGGTGCGGAGCGTCAGATACTGGCCGGGCGTGAAGGCATAGTCGCTGGCGAGCTCGCCCGGAATGCCGAAGGTCATCGATACGGCATCCGAAGCCTCGCGGCGGAGGTCGTTGACGGCGAGACGATGAAAACGTGGTGCGGCTGCGGACATGGTCAATGACACTTGAAGTAGTCGAACGGTTCGCGGCACGACTTGCAGCGCCAGAGCGCCTTGCAGGAGGTCGAGCCGAATTCGGACAACAGCTCGGTATTCTCCGAGCCGCATTGCGGGCATGCGACCGCCTGCTCGCCGAACAGCGCGCGGCGCGAACCAGAGGCTTGCGGCGGCGCGATGCCGTAGGCGCGGAGCTTTTGGCGGCCCTCCTCGCTCATCCAGTCGGTGGTCCAGGCGGGCGACAGCACGGTGCGCACTTTTGGGCGATGGAAGCCGGCGCGTTCCAGCGCCAGTTCGATCTCGAGCGCGATCATGTTCATCGCGGGGCAGCCTGAATAGGTCGGGGTGATCGCGACCTCGACGTGATCGCCGCGAAGCGCAACATCACGCAGCACGCCGAGATCGGCAATGGTCAATACCGGAATCTCCGGATCGACCACGCTTGCCGCCGCGTCCCATGCGCGCTGGCGCAGATCGCTCTTGCTGTCGAGCGCCGTCACCATGTCAGCCCCGGGAAGGTGCGCTGCATCGATTGCAGTTCGCTGAGGAGATGGCCGAGATGCTCGCTGTGCCGGCCGGCTCGGCCGCCCTGCTGCATCCAGTTGTTTTGCGGCAGCGTGAGCGTCGCCTCGCTGGCGACATTGGCGAGCGTCGTCAGCCAACGGTCGCGCAACGTTGCGGGATCGATCGCGATGCCAACATCGATCAAGCTTCGCTCGCCGTCGTCGACGGCAAACATCTCGCCGGTGAAGGACCAGAGATGATCGATCGCTCCTTGCGCACGCGCGTGGCTCTCCTCGGTGCCGTCACCGAGCCGGATGATCCACTCCGAGGCATGGCGCAAATGATAGGCGCTTTCCTTCTCGGACTTGGCGGCAATGGCTGCGAGCGTTGCGTCGCGCGAGGTCATCATCGCCCGCCAGTAGAGATCGGCGAAGGCGGAATAGAAGAACTGCCGCACCAGGGTCTGGGCGAAATCGCCGTTCGGCTGCTCGACCAGCAGCAGGTTGCGGTACTGGCGAACATCGCGCAAGTAAGCGAACTTGTCCTCGTCATTGTCCTTGCCTTCAACCTTGGCCGCATAGGTATAGAGCTCGCGGGCCTGGCCGATGAGGTCAAGCGCGATGTTGGAGAGCGCCATATCCTCTTCCAGCATCGGCGCGTGCCCGCACCATTCCGACAGCCTATGGCCGAGGATCAGCGCATCGTCGGCGCGGCGCAGCGTGTAGAGCACGAGCGGTGTCTCGGAGACCTGGATGTTGGCGACTGGCATCTGTTCAATCCACCTTGCCACTTGTTCCAACCTCATCCTGACGAGGCGCGAAGCGCCGTCTCGAAGGATGGGCCGCGCGTCACGGGCCTTCATGGTTCGCCCGGCGATGCGAAGCATCTTCCGGAGACGCCGCTTCGCGGCTCCTCACCATGAGGGTTGAGAGAGCTACATGTGCCCGACTTCTTCCGGCACCTCGTAAAACGTCGGATGCCGGTAGATCTTGGATTCCGCAGGCTCGAACATCATGCCCTTCTCGGCGGGATCGCTCGCCGTAATGGCAGTGGACGGCACCACCCAAATCGACAGGCCCTCGCCGCGACGGGTGTAGATGTCGCGCGCGGCTTGCAGCGCCATGGTGGCATCGCTCGCATGCAGCGAGCCGACATGCTTGTGCGCGAGCCCGTTGCGGCTGCGAATGAAGACTTCCCACAGCGGTGTGTTCGGCGTGGCCATAGTGATCTCCCTACTCCGCAGCTTGCGCGGTCTGGCGGTGCTGGCGTTTCGCTGCATAGCTAGCTGCCGCCTCGCGCACCCAGGCGCCGTCGTCATGCGCCTTGCGGCGCGCGGCGATGCGGTCGCGGTTGCAGGGGCCGTTGCCGGCGAGCACCTGCTTGAATTCGGTCCAGTCGATCTCGCTGTAGCGCCAGTGTCCGTCGGCATCCTGCGTCATGCCGGGATCGGGAATGGTCAGCCCGAGATATTGGGCCTGCGGCACCGTAGCATCGACGAACTTCTGGCGCAGTTCGTCATTGGAGAAGCGCTTGATCTTCCATCTCGTCGAGGTGTCGCTGTGCTGGCTTGCCGCATCGGGCGGACCGAACATCATCAGCACCGGCCACCACCAGCGGTTCAATGCGTCCTGCGCCATCGCCTTCTGCTCGTCCGAGCCGCGGCACAGCGTCAGCATGATCTCGTAGCCCTGGCGCTGGTGGAAGGACTCCTCCTTGCAGACGCGGATCATCGCGCGCGCGTAGGGACCATACGAGCAGCGGCACAGCGGGATCTGGTTCATGATCGCAGCGCCGTCGACCAGCCAGCCGATGGTACCAATGTCAGCCCAGGTCAGCGTCGGATAGTTGAAGATCGAGGAGTACTTGGCCTTGCCGGCGAGCATCGCATCGACCAGCTCCTCGCGCGAAGAGCCGAGCGTCTCGGCAGCGGCATAGAGATAGAGCCCGTGGCCGCATTCGTCCTGCACTTTTGCGAGCAACGCCGCCTTACGCCGCAGCGTCGGCGCGCGGGTGATCCAGTTGCCTTCGGGCAGCATGCCGACGATTTCGGAATGGGCGTGCTGGGAGATCTGCCGGGTAAGCGTCTTGCGGTAGGCCGCAGGCATCCAGTCGTTCGGCTCGATGCGCTCCTCGGCATCGATCCGCGCCTGGAATTGCGCAGCCTTGGCGGCATCCTCGAGGCCGCGATCGTCGGCCTCGGCCGTGTTCAGCGCTTGGGTGTACATGCGCATCCTCCCGATTTATTGGGAGGCAATATATAACAAAAATTAGATCATGCAAGATATTTCTGTAACATAAAATCCAATGCATGATCCGGAAAAGTGCGAAGCGGTTTTCCCTCGCGACAAACGCGGAACACGTTTGCGCGGAGATCATGCGCAAACAATAACCTGAAGCGCGATGACGATTTATCCCAATCGCACCGCGCTTTAGGCGCCGAACCTCCGTTCCAGCAGCTTCCGCGCCGCGGGGAGCGTCCCCTTTTCATTGGTTCCGTGGTCATCAAGCCATTGTTCCGACCGGACCAGGAGCGCGCGATAGATCTCGCCGCAGAGCTCGCGAGCCGCCCTGCCCGGCCAGTCCGCCGGCAGCAATTCGCCCGGCAGCAGCGGATCGCGCAGCACCACGCGGCGATAATAGTGGATCAAGAGCATGCGCGCGGTGAAGGCGTCGGCGTCAGAGAGGTCAGTGCCGCGCGCAATCGCGGTGCGCAGCGGCTCGAACATCTTCATGAATTTCAGATAGGCATCGGCCGTACGATCGAGCGGCCAGCTCGCGCTGAGCAGGCGGCGGCCGCTGTCATCCTCGGCCGAGACCTCGAGGCGGATCGCACCGGCAGCCTCGTCAGGCACCGGCACGCCCGATGGCGCGACCCACACGCCCGGCAGCGGACTGCCGAAGCCGGCATTGCGCAGCGCCTCACGCGAGGCGTCGCGGTCCTCGCCGTTGCCGATCAGCAGCAGCTCGAAGCGGCCGGTCCAGTCGGATGGCGGCGGATCGTAGATGTGGCGCGTCGCGGCCTCGAAGGTCTGGCGCCCCTTTTCGGCGAGGCGATAAAAGCTGTTGCGTCCGACCTTTTCGCGCGTGAGCCAGCCGTCGGCGGCAAGCCGCGACATCGCAGTGCGAACGACGCCGCTGTCGATGTCGAGACCTGCAAAGAATTCGAGCAGCGTGCCGAGCCACACCGAGCCGCCGCGCGGCACGATGGCATCGCCGAACACGGTGATGACGATGGAGCCGGTGCGCGACGGCTCGCGCTTTAGCTGGTCGATGATGCGGGAAAGCGGATGCGCCATGCGAGAGGCATAGCGCGATTTGCGCTAATGCCAAAGCCGGGCTCGATCCTTCGAGACGGCGCTTCGCGCCTCCTCAGGATGAGGTCGAACAGCTATCGCGAGGATTCAGGTCTCAAGCCCTCATGGTGAGGAGCGCGGCAGCGCCGCGCGTCTCGAACCATACAGGCCCGCTCAGCGATGCGGATCGGGGTAAACCAGGCTGCGCCAGCCGCCGCGATCGAAGGGCTGCCACTGGCCCTCCTTCTGCGCCAGACGATCAGCCACCGCGTAAACGGCGGCGGGGTGATGTCCCATGCCGCAATGGCTGCTCTCGACCTCGATGCTCTCGGTCTGCGCGCCCGTCTTCTCC
Source organism: Bradyrhizobium sp. UFLA05-153 (assembly GCF_054185185.1). Classification (NCBI taxonomy): domain Bacteria; kingdom Pseudomonadati; phylum Pseudomonadota; class Alphaproteobacteria; order Hyphomicrobiales; family Nitrobacteraceae; genus Bradyrhizobium; species Bradyrhizobium sp. UFLA05-153. Next base: position 7,084 of record NZ_JBBIAM010000049.1, on the reverse strand, counting down.
ATGCAGCCCTGCCAGGCGCAGACGCCGTCGGTGCGGCTGAAGATCGCGGTGGTCGGCACCGGCGGCGGGACGGAGAGCTCGCCGCCGAAGCGCGGATCGACTTCGTCGGCTTTACGACCGCTCGCCCATTCATAGACGCGCCAGGCATTGGTCGAGCGCGGATCGCCGGCAAAGGGGCTGCCTAGCGTGATCACCTGACGCACGCGCTCCGGCATCATCTTGGCGAGCTGGCGCGCGTAGAGACCCCCTAAGCTCCAACCGACCAGGCTGATCTTGCGACCATGGGTATCGTTGAGCCCCTGGACGAGATCGACCATCGCATCCTGCACGCCCAGACGCAGGCCATAGTTGCGGCCCTGGCGCCAGCCGCTGACGGCATAGCCCTTGCCCTTGAGGAACGAGCGCAGCGGCCGCGTCGAGGCGTCCGACGCAACAAGGCCGGGCAACACCAGCACCGGGTGGCCGTCGCCGCGCGGCGCGAGGCTGAGCAGTGGCAGCGCGCCGAGGAAGGCGCCGAGTTCGTGGATAGCCCGCCCCTCCAGAAACATCAGGGTGCGGGACGGCGGGCGCAGCGTCTGGGCAGTAGCGGTCATCAATGTTTCCTCTGAAGGCACCGGCCGCGATGCCGGTCGATGGGCATGAATTCCAAGACGCCGGCTTCTTGATCGTTCCGCAGCGCAACATGAATCAGCTAGGCGGCCGGTTCCCGACATTCAAGCCGGTACAAACGGGAGCGACAATAGGTCCGCGCGTTAATGCTAACGGCCGTGACGCAAAAGTCACAGCAGCCGGAGCAGGAATTCTGCGGAGTAGAGCGCAAGGCCTGCGAGCCCGCCGATCAGCGAGCCGTTGAAGCGGATGTATTGCAGGTCGCGGCCGATGTTGATTTCGATCAGCGAAATCAACTGCGTCATATTCCACGACTTGACCTGGTCGGAGATGAAGGTCGAGACGCCGCTCTTCTGGTCGGCGACGAAGCTGCGCAGCACCGTGACCAGGCCCTTGTTGATCTCGCCGCGCAGCTCAGTGTCGCCGGCGAGCGCCTCTCCCGCCGCGACGAACATGCCGGCGAGATGATGCTGAAGTACCTGGGTCTCGCCGGAGGCGCTACGTTCGATGAAGGCGCGCGTGTTGGCCCACACCGTGCGCGCAAGATCCGCAAGCTCGGGCCGCGCCAAGAGATCCCGCTTCAGACCGTCGATGCGGTCAGTATAGGTCTGGTCGGTGCCGAGCCGGTCGACGAAGGTCAGCACCATGCGATCGAACTCGCCGCGAAACGGATGCTTGGGATCGCTGCGCACCTCCTCGAAGAAGGCGCTCGCAGACGCCACGATCTTGTTCACCAGAAACTTGTCGGCGCGATAGAGCCTGAGCAGGGTCGGCAATTCCGCGCGCACCTTCTCGCGGATCATCGCCATTGTCTCCTTCCCCGTCAGCGTGTCGTGCATGACGCGCAGGAGATCGTCGAACAGCCCCTGGTGCCGCCCCTCCGCAACGAAGCCGCGCAGCGTGCCGGCCGCGAGCGGCGCGAGGTCGATGGCCTGCAGTTGCGAAGACATGCGGCGGATGATGAAGGTCATCAGGCCCGAGCTTTCCGTTGCGGAGAAAGCCTCCGGCAACAGCCGCAACGCAAAGCGCGCGAGGTCGTCGCTGCGCTTGCGGTCACGCAGCCAGTCGGCGACGAAGGAGCCGAAGTCGATCTCCATCAGCTTCGCCTCGACCGGACCCGCCTCGAGGAAATGCACCTGGATGAATTCGCCGAGCTTGTCGGCGATGCGAGCCTGGTTGCTCTGGATGATCGCGGTGTGCGGAATTGGCAGGCCGAGAGGCCGCTTGAACAGCGCGACCACGGCGTACCAGTCGGCAAGGCCACCGATCGTCGCGGCTTCCGCGAAGGCCGCGATGAAGCCGAATACGGGGTGCACGTTGAGCAGCCATTTCGCGACCACGAACAGCGCGAGCGTCGAGGCCAGCACGAACGTCGCCAGCGCCTTGACGCGGCGCAGCTCGGCCGCGCGTTCGGCGTCGCCGGGGGCATCGAAGGAGAAGGTGCCTGATGGAGTCATGACTACATCACAGTACTCCGTCATTGCGAGCGAAGCGAAGCAATCCAGAATCTTCCCGCGGAAAGACTCTGGATTGCTTCGTCGCTTCGCTCCTCGCAATGACAGTAGTACAAAAAACAAGGCCCGCCGAAGCGGGCCTCAAATTCAGTTTGTCGACGCGAGCGCACACATCAGGCGGTCTTGTTGTAGACTTTCGCGAAATTGTCCTGAGCGGACTTCGCGCCGTTGGCGGCGAGCTTGCCGAGATAGTCGGTGGTCGCCTTGGCGCGCGAGACGAACGCTTCGCCGCGCGAACGGAGCAGGCTGGACTGGATCTCGACGGCTTCGCTGACCGACTTGGCCGAAGCGAGCTTGTCGATGCCGGAGAAGAACGCCTCGGCGTCCTCGTAGATCGCCTGCTGGATGTTGCGGCTGATCTTGCCGGCCTCGGTGACGGACTCAGCAACCGCGTTCTCGATGGCGGCGGTCACCCGCTCGGAGCCAGCGAAAACTTCGGCAGCACGATCCTTGGCGGTGTTGGCAGTCTTCTTGACGAATTCGCGGGCAGCCTCGGGAACTTCCAGGTTCTGGATGTTCTTGAACGCGTCCTTGAAGCCCTCGAAAGCGGTGTTGGTTTCGGTCGTCATGGGGTCTCTCCATCCTCAATTGTCTGAGCTATGGGCTCACCCCGTCCGGATTGGCCCGGGGCACGGCTTATATGACACAGTTAATTGTGCGTCGCAACATTCCTGTTGCACTGCGATATCACGAAATCGTGAACAGCCTTAATGGGAGGCATCATGATGCCTCCTTGGCCATTTCGGGAGCTGATGCAGGGCCTTGCTGCCTGCCTAAGGGCTGGACGGCGCTCTTAGTGTTCGACGGCGCCTGGCAGCCCGTAGGCCTCCATCTGGGCCTGGACCTGCGCGATGTTGTGCCCGAGCACGACGATGTCATGGGTCTTGCCGTCGACGTCCCGGACGTGGTCGCGCAGCAGCGCCTCGGCCTTGAAGCCGAGGCTCTCGAACAGGGCGATCGCCGCCTGCTGGTCAACCGTCATCTGGACCGAGAGCTTTTCGAGGCCGGCACCGAGGGCGAGCGCAAAGGTCTCCTGCGACAGCGCCCGCCCGACCCCCTTCCCGCGGACGTCCTGCGACACCACCATCCGGATCTCGCCGACATGGGGCGACCAGGAATGGGGATCGCGCACCAGCGTGCCGCAACCGACGACCTTGCCGTCCTTCACCGCGAGCAGGCTCTGAATCGCGCCGCGCTCGATCTCCTTGACCCAGGCCGACAGCACCTTCGGCTCGCTGATGTTGCGCGGCAGGAACAGGAGATCATGCGTCGGCAGCGCCTTGCCGAAGGTGAGCACGGCGGATTCATCTGCCGGGGACATCAGGCGCATCTCGACGTCTCCAGCATCCGTCTTGACGCGACGCGGATAGGAACGCGCTTCACTCATGTCGATCTCTTCCCCAGCCAGGTATCCAGTTTCGGCCACAGCCGTTTGATCGCGTTGGCGCCGGCGACGAGCGAGACGTGGCCGCCCTTCAGCATCACCTCTTCCTTGTCCTCGGACCCGATCTTCGTGATCAGATGCTTTGCGGCGTCATATGGCACGATGTGATCGTGCTCGGCGACCGCATGCAGGATCGGCACCTTGATGTCTTCGAGCTTTGCCGCGCGTCCCCCCACCGACATGGTGTCATTGAAGAGCTTGTTGTCCCACATCAGGTCCTTGGTGATGGCGCGGAAATATTCGCCGGCGAGCGGCAGCGTGTCGGTCGCCCAGCGGTCGAACATCCGGTAGGATTTGACGAACTCGTCGTTCCAGATGTTCTCCCAGAGCTGGATCTGGCTCACCGTGCGCGAGGCGGGGCGCAGCATCTCGAAGGAGGAGAGAATCATCTCGGGCGGAACGTTGCCGACGCTGTCGACGAGCCGGTCGACGTCGAAATAGCGGCGGTCGGAAAAATTCGAGAACAGCTTCATCTCGCGAAAATCGATCGGCGTGGTGAAGCAGATCAGATTTTTCATCGGCCCATCCCGAAAGATCGAGCCGTAGAGCAGCGACAGCACGCCGCCGAAGCAATAACCGATCACGGAGACGTCCTGCTCGCCGGAATCCTGTTGCACGCGGCGGACGCAATCCGGGATGAAGTCGAGGACATAGTCCTCCATCGCCAGGCTCTTCTCCTCCGGCCGCGGCGCGGTCCAGTCCAGCATGTAGACGTCGTAGCCGCGCTTCAAAAGGAACTCGATAAAACTCTGGCCCGGCACGAGATCGAGGATGTAGCCGCGGTTGGTGGTGGCCATCACGATCAGCACTGGAACGCGGTAGATCTCCTCCGACATCGGGCGGTAGTGATAGAGGCTCATCGTGCCGCGCGAATGCAGCACGTCCTTCGGCGTCGACCCGAGCGTGGGCCCTGAGGTCGAGAAATATTCGACGCCCTTGATGCTGCGCATGATGGCACGCTGCACCTCGGACTGGATGCGCTCCGGGATCGATGCGAAATCAAGTCCCGTCGGCGCGTTCATTTCGACTCTCCGCTCTCGGGCGGCGGGCGCTTCGTGCGCGGCGGCCGGGGCGCTGCGCCTGCTGGCGACGTGCCTGACGAGGCCGACATCTGGCTGAGCATGGACTTGATCTCGCCTAGCTGGCCCTCGATGGATTGCAGCCGTTCGGCAATGCCGGTCATCTGCTCGCGGCTCGGCAGATTCATCGAGAGAAGATACTTCTCCATGACATCGCCGAACTGCTTCTGAGCACCCGCAGCCACGCCGCCGGCCCGGTTCATGGCCTGCGAGAATTCGGGTGTCTCCATCGCATTGGTAGCGAACGAGTTGAAGCCTTTCTCCATCTCGCCAATCATCTTCTGCCACAAGGCGACCGGATCGTTGATCTTGTCGGTCATCGGCGTCCTCCAGGTAGAGGGCTCTTGCCCTTCTTTTCCCGCCATACCACACCGTTGTGACGGGCGGGTCAACCCACGAGCGGCGGCCTGATGTCGCGCACGCGGCTTCTTTGCGGCGGCAAACCGTGCGATACAACGCTGACTGCCAGCAAGGGGGAACGGGCCCGTGAATGCTTCCGCTCATCAGCCGCCGCAGATCGTCCGCGCCAACGGCATCGACATCTGCTACGAGATTTTCGGCAACGACAACGCCGAGCCTCTGCTGCTGATCATGGGGTTAGGCGCCCAGATGATCCACTGGGACGACGCGTTCTGCGAACAGCTCGCCGCCCGCGGCTTTCGCGTGATCCGCTTCGACAATCGCGACATCGGCAAGTCCAGCCATCTGACCGGCGGCAAGCGGCTGACGCCGTTAGAGCTGTTGAAGCTGCGCTTCCTGAAGATTCCGGTGGCCGCCACCTACAAGCTGATCGACATGGCCAGGGACACGGTCGGACTGATGGATGCGCTCGGAATCAAGTCGACGCATCTCGTCGGCGCCTCGATGGGGGGCATGATCGCGCAGGAAATCACGCTGTCGTTTCCGCAGCGCGTGCGCTCGCTCACCTCGATCATGTCGACGACGGGCAATCCCCGCGTGCCGCCGCCGACCCGCGAGGCGGCTGCCATGCTGATGGCGCCGCCACCGCGCAGCGAGGAATTCATCGTGCGCTATGGCGAGACCTGGAAGGTGCTGCGCGCCGGCCATTTTCCGGAGGAAGAGGCGCTCGATCCCGGCCGCGCCGAACGCGTATTCGCGCGCGGGCTGAATCCGGCCGGCGTCGGCCGGCAGCTGCGCGCGGTGCTCGCCTCCGGCAGCCGCAAGGAGCGCTTGCACAGCGTGAAGACGCCGACGCTGGTCATCCACGGCACCGTCGATCCGCTGGTACGCCCCGAAGGCGGCAAGGACACCGCGGCATCGATTCCCAACGCAAGACTTCTGATGATCGACGGCATGGGCCACGCACTGCCGATGCGCTTCTGGCAGCAAATCATCAACGCCGTCGACAAGCACGCGCATGGGGCGGCGGCAAAGGCGGCCTAGGACCAGCGTGACTGGTCTCCTCGCGGTGACTACGTGAGCTACCGGATACTCTCTTACGGCAGGCTGGCGCGAAAGCTATACAGACGCTCTGCAATTGCAAGGGAACGAGGCTGCGGCCTCTCGCCCATTCCCGACAATCCCGCGAACAGCAACACGATGTTCTGACGAATGGAACCGGAGTACAGTGGCGAAGGCGGCCTAACTCTTCCTCGCCATCCAGATCACATGGCGCGCGCCACCACCTCTTCCGGTGGCGCGGACGTTGACCTCGTTGACCTCGAAGCCGGCAGCCCGAAGGCGGCGTGAAAATTTCGGGTGCGGCCCTGACGACCAGACTGCGAGCACCCCACCGTGCCGCAACGCCGTGTGAGCTATTCTCAACCCGGCGTCATCGTACAAGGCGTCGTTGGCTTTGCGGGTGAGACCTTCCGGACCATTGTCAACGTCGAGCAGGATCGCATCGAACCTGAGCGGATGTCTTTCGATCAACTGCCCAACATCCATTTCATGTATCTCGACGCGGCGGTCACCGAGACTGTCACCGAAAATCTCGGCCATCGGACCTCGCGCCCATGCCACCACGGCAGGGACCAGTTCGGCCACCATGATCTGCGCCTTGCTTCCGAGCACGGCGAGCGCCGCACGCAGCGTAAAGCCCATGCCCAATCCGCCGATGAGGACGACGGGTTGGGCGACCTTCTCGATCTGTTTGGCCGCAAGCGTCGCGAGTGCGGCCTCGGAGCCCGACAGGCGGCTGTTCATCAGCTCATTGGTGCCGAGCATGATGGAAAACTCTTTGCCGCGGCGCATCAGGCGAAGCTCGCCATCGGAGCCGGGGATCCGGCCGGTATCGATCTTTTCCCAGGGAATCATACGCAAGCTTTAGCACGATCGAGAATCGTAGGGTGGTTAGCCGAAAGCGTAACCCACCTCTTGGCTGTCCGCGTCGAGAGAAGCGGTGGGTTACGCTTCGCTAATACTACTGCGTCATAATTTTCGTTGCCTGCCGAGACGCGGCGATGCCCCGCAACAAG